>JAABSK010000298.1 GCA_011390435.1 Desulfobacteraceae bacterium
AAGCTTCCGGCATATGGGGTGTAAGGCGCACCGGCTTTGAATTCTGCGCTTTGACCATGACCCATACCCCCAGTGCAGAGATGACAGGGATATCGTTGCTGTTTAAAATGGTGAACTGCCGCAGTTCATACAGATTCTTCCAGGGAAGCCGCCAGGTCTTCAGAACAAAGGGTTGTCCCAGCTGCAGGGCCTCATGCACCTGGATCTGATACCTGGAAACAACCCATTTTAATCCAATCTCTTCCAGGTCATATCCGCTGATCCCCAACTGCATGGCATGCAGGGCTGCCGCATCCTGAAAAAGTGTGAGAATCCGGTCCAGCCGTATATGACTGCTGGCGGCCATTGCTGAATAGGGCAGTGTCATCTCCTGGATAAATATTTGATCTGTGTTCATATCAGGGTATACTTTCCAGCAGCCTGGCAGGGCTTTTCATAATATCGATAAACATGTTCATGATGCCCTCACCCACAGCAGACGGATGCAGCGGCGTGATTACGGGATCATTGATGGGACCGGTGGCCTTGGCAGGAAAGGACGCCAAACGGCCGCTGAGAATGGTATTTATCAGGGGGATATACTTGATAATGGTATCAATGGTTTTAAAAGGGGCCACAAGGCAGGTCAGGTTGAGCTTGTTTTCAAAGGGAAAAATCAGACCGGAAAAAAAAAGGGCCATGTTTTCTGCATCAATGACAGCTTTTTCCAGGTGGATGACCCCTTTTTTTACCCGGGCTTCCACCAGAACACTGCGGTACCTGAATCCTTCCTGGGTAATATCCGGCAGTTTCAGAATATTGAGCACAGACAAAAGGCGTGACAGCAGTGTCATTTTATGAATCCGCCCGTTATGGGAGGCAAAGGAGATCCGGCCGTTTACATTATCCTCTTCAGCATCTGAGAACCCTTTTCCGGTCAGGTGGGCCGCAAATGAATAACTTCCATCCATCAGGTCCAGATCCGGGAAAAGACAGGAGAGCACAGGCGCGATATCTTGTTTCTCCATGGCCTGGATGGTGGCATCAAATTGTGCTTCAGATACGGTTTGCCCCTTGCCACGGTTCATATGGCCTGAAATGGCAAGTCCGCATAAATCAGCAGAATCCAGTTGGACCTCTTTTACATGTCCGTCAAATCCGATAACAGCATTGAGGTCAGCAAAACTGTATTTGCCGTAGACCAGGCGGTCTGATTTTAAGCGAAGGCTTTTATGGGCCGGCATCAGCAGAGATGGTTTTGTATTTATGGCATCCATTGAAGGTATCAGAGGTTTCAGATGCAGCTGCGGGGTGTCAACATGCAGGGTAAAATTGTTGTCTGTAAAAATTTTCATTGGTACCCCACCGGTCACAGCAGTGATATATTCATAGAATATGGAATTTTTTTTCACCATGTCAGAAAGGGTGATAGTGTTCATTTTTCCTTCAAACCGGAAAATAGGCGGGTTTTGCTGCCAGTCAAACACGACCCTGGCATCTGTATCTGCACCGTGTTTGAGCTTCATCATCTGCGGCTTGAGTTCCTGGAGGGTGTTTCCAGTCAGTTGTATTGAAAGCCCGGCATCTGCGGCAAAGGTCAGGTGTCCATCCATGGCGGCACTGTTGCCGGATATGTCTGCCCTGCCTTGTTCCAGGGACAAAGGAACCGTGATACTGGCCGCCAGATCAGGCCCCAGGGCACGGGATAACCAGTGCAGGTCTGTGAAAACAGCCTTTATGTTTTCCACAGAAACCGTTTTTTCAGATATGGCAAACCGGCCGGACCCATGCTGTATTTCTCTGGTATCCCGGGAGAATCCTGCCTGGATATCAGTGCCTGTCCCAAAAAGTTTCCAGGTCCACTGGTCCGATGCAAAGGCAGGACCTGTAAAACTGATCTGATCGAATTTCAACCGGCCCTGCAGATGAGCAATCGGTCCTATATATGTTTTTATGGTTGGAAGCAGTTGCTCCCAGGAGAGTATGTCTGCAATGCTGAGGTCAAAGGTTTTGGCAGACAAGGTCACCAGTGCATTCCGGGAAAAATCCACCTGTGCGGTGACACCTGTGAAGGGATTGGTGCCGATACGGCCTGCAAAACCGGTCAAAAGCACCCGGTCCTCTGAATATTGAAACCGGCCCCTGGAAATGGTTACAGGAAAAGGGATGCGGTCATAATATCCTGTGCCTGAAAACGGATCAGCCGACACAAGGACAGTCATATCTTTCTGTCCGGGTGCCATACCCAGTTCCAGGCGGGTGTCAACCCGTCCCTGAATCTGGCTGACATGTGCCAGTTCTGTGGCAAGCATGGTATCGGGCAGAAGCGAAATCAAAATACCGGGCACCTCCGACAGATCCACATCCAGATCAAATGTTCCTTTAAATCCGATATCCTTGTGATTCATCAGATCAATGGCAAGCTGTCCCTGGCGGATATGGCTGTTTTCCACCTGTCCTCTGGCGGCAGTTATTTCAAGCACTCCCTGGGTGACACGGGCTTTTCCTGCCACATCTGCTGCCGTGAGTCTGGTTTCCGGTATTTTTACCACAGCATTTTCAGCGCTGCCTTCCAGAACCATTTTTTTCCCGTCAAACAAGGTATTTAAAGTGTTTCCAAGGAATGTAACAGATATGCTGGAGGCTGTTCCCTGGCGCAGAATATCAAACAGTTGTGAAACCACCTGGTTTTCCGGGGCCATTGCCAGGGTGGCCTCTCTGGCCTGTGCTATGTCAATGGTATTTCCCGTAAATGTCAGTGTGGTTTTCTGTCTGGAAAGCTCATCTGAAAATTTTACAGATACCCGGGCATCCGGATAATCCATCTGCACAGGGGCAAGGTCAAAAAAAAGAAGGTCCCGGGAAAAACCGAATTCACACGCCATTTTGCCGCCGGAAATTGTCTTGTCCGAAAGCTGATCTGATGTGATCAAAAATTTTTCCATTGTCAGGTTACCGGTAAAACCTGACCGGGCATCCAGCCGGATCTGCAGATGTGCACCCGGGGATGCAAGCATATCCAGGGGAAAATTGTCATATGAGAAAAACAAAGGCATGTCTTTTTTTTTGATGTGTAAATCCCGGATGCTGGTATTGAACGCCATGGTCTGGTCGGATTTGGAAATTTTAAGGGTTCCGTCAAGTGATTGGAAAAAATTATTTTTTTTATTTTTTAAAACAAGGGTAATCTCTTTCTGGTTATCTGCAAACAGGGCAAACACCTGGTTCACCTGTTTCTGGGGAAATTGAAAAGAAAAAGCATCCTGGAAAGTCTGTTGGATGTCTTCTGTATCAGGGGCAGGGGTAAACCAGATATCCAGATCTTCCAGCAAAATTTTTGAAACCATTACCCTGCCGCGCAGGATTTGCCCCATATCCAGCTGTATCTGCATGGCATTGATTTGCAGGCCCATTGCCCGGGTCAGGGGCAGATCAGCTGCCTGAAGGCGCATGCCCGGATGGGGAAAAACGGTGAATACCATCTGGTCAGGTGCAAGGACTGCACCGGTCTTTTTTTCAATAAATGCTGCAATCTGAAATTTGATATACCGGGAATTAAGGGCAGGTTCAAGTAAAAAAAGAGCTGCCAGGGCAAGGGCAATGGCGCATGCAGCAGCATATAAAGCTGTCCGCTTTTTTACCATGTATATCCCTGCTGTTTTGAAAGGGCGATGAAGTCGGTCATGATCCTTTGGGCCTGTTTCAGGAGAATCTCCTTGAACCCGTTGATTCTGGCATCCTGTTCTGCAAGGGTGTCAATGGGTTCTTTGCCTG
>JAABSK010000299.1 GCA_011390435.1 Desulfobacteraceae bacterium
GAACGCTTGCCTGTCACGCAAGAGGTCGCGAGTTCGAGTCTCGTCACTCCCGCCACAATACAAAAAAAGGTCTTTACGGTTTTAAGCCGCAAAGACCTTTTTTTATGGGAGAAAAAAACACGTTACCCAGTGACCGGGGGAGCTGAATTTTTAAGCTCCTTGATAATCGCGGCTCCCATGGTTTTGGTGTCCACAGCCAGATTTTTTTGACCGGTCAGGTCTGCTGTGAAAATGCCTTTTTCAAGCACTCTGGAGATGGCGTTTTCAATGGCATCTGCTGCGTCAGCATGTCCGAATGTGTATCTGAGCATCATGGCGCCGGATAAAATCTGGGCAATGGGGTTGGCAATTCCTTTTCCTGCAATGTCAGGCGCTGAGCCGCCGGCTGGCTCATAAAGGCCGAAGTTTTTTTCATTCAGACTGGCAGAGGCCAGCAGTCCCATTGAACCGGTAATCATGGCGCATTCATCTGAGATGATGTCGCCAAACATATTGCCGCACAAAAGCACATCAAACTGATGGGGATCTTTGACCAGCTGCATGGTGGCATTGTCCACATAGATGTGATTCAAGGTGACATCAGGGTATTCTTTGGCCACTGCAGTCACCACTTCCCGCCACAGCACCATGGAAAAAAGGACATTGGCCTTGTCCACTGACGTGACAAGGTGCCGCCTTTTACGGGCTGCTTCAAAGGCCATTCTGGCAATGCGTTCAATTTCAAAGCGGGAATACACCATGGTGTCAAAGGCTTTTTCCTCAAGGCCTTCTCCTTCTCTGCCTTTGGGTTCTCCAAAATAAATTCCGCCGGTGAGTTCTCTGATACACAAAATATCAAAGCCGTTTTTGACGATCTCGGGCTTCAGTGGAGAAGCAGCGGCCAGGGTTGAAAATACCTTGGCAGGTCTCATGTTGCAATACAGACCAAAATGCTTTCTCAGCGGCAGCAGGGCTCCTCGTTCCGGTTGCTCTGCAGGGGGAAGGGTTTCCCATTTGGGGCCGCCCACTGACCCGAACAGGATCGCGTCGCTTTGTTCGCACAGGGAAAGCGTTGATTCTGGCAGTGCTTTTCCATGGTTATCGATGGCAGCGCCGCCAATATCAGCAAATTCATATTCAAAAGAGAGCGCGTAAAGTTCAGATACTGTTTTCAGTATGTTGATGGCCTCATCCATCACCTCAGGCCCGATTCCGTCTCCCGGTAGTACAGCAATTTTGTTCAAAACAGATGTTCTCCTAATAAGTGGTTGATTATAAGGAGTTTATTTTATATTAACGCCTGTAATATGCAATATTTTTTTTATTTTTTATTAAGAAAGTTTAATTATACTGGATAAAAGCAGGAGAGAGCCAGGGGAAGGCGATGCCTTTCCCTGGCTGTGGAATTACGCACGAAGGACTTTTCTGGCTGACAGTCCTTTATCATTTTCTTCTATTTCAAATTGAACGCGTTCCCCTTCTGAAAGGGTTTTAAAACCAGACATTTCAATGGCTGAAAAATGAACAAAAACATCATCTCCATTTTCCTGTTCAATAAACCCGAAACCTTTTTTTGAATTAAACCATTTGATTGTTCCTTCTGCCAAAATTTTCCCTCCTTGATTCGTATTCATTCATGATCTGTATGAAAACTTGCTCTGGAAAACACGTTCATGCAGAGCAACCCTTGTCGCACGTTAGGGTCATCGTAATAATGGAGTATTACGGCAAATTGAAAAACGCAAGAAAAAAAAAGGGGGGCTGAAAAAAAGTCAGCCCCCCTTGCGTTGAAACTTTCGGTATCGGTTATTTGCGGTTTCCGTACTCCGCGTAAGCCATGGCAGTGAGTCGGTAAACCAGATGTGCCATTTTTGAGTATGGCAGGAAGAAAAACAGTTCAAAGATGGCAATCAGATGCAGATAGTAGAAAAAATAGGTGGTCATTTCCATCCCGGCAAGACGGGTCATTTCTGTCAGCATACCGGTCAGACCTACAGCGAAAACAACCCCGAGAATAAACCAGTCTTTGTAGGAGGTGATCTGGTCCTCTTTTTTGTCCAGCCGGTTTTTAATCATCATTGCACTGCCGATCACCAGGGCTACTCCGGCAATATTGGCCAGCCATTTGATGGGATTCAACTGGGAATACGGACCCGGCAGCCCACCGACATACAGCAGGGTGCCGCAAACAGCGGTGACAATTGCAAGGCCGATAAAGGCGTACAACACCATCATATGGGGTGTGGCCCGGTCTTTATTGGATTCACATTCGTTGAATTTATCGTGTTTGAGAACGGTTGGAAGAATCCGTATCAGGGCCTGGAAAACCGCCTTATAATCCAGAGTGGTTTTATCGGTTTTTCCTTCCAGAACAGCGTTCTCGTGGATGTCATTCAAAAAGTTCTTCAGCCCTAGAAAAAACACCACCACCACAAAAATGGCAATGGGCACAAATGTCAAGTCCACAAACCAGGTGGAGAAAAAGTTGGCATGGGCAATAACGCCTTCACCTACTTCGTGTGTCCAGTGAACCATATCACCGAAAATTGCGTGGAAAAGACCTTCCATGGCGCCTTTGCCTTTCACGGTAATCAGGGCCAGAAGGGCGAACCAGATGGCCGGGATTGCCAGAAGAATCGGCAGCTTTTTCGGATCATTCACCGCCTGGGCCAGGAATTTGGGTTGTGCGTATTCGGTAATGGCAGCGGATCTGGCCGCAGACAGTACATCTCCGGGTGCAGCGCCCCTCGGGCACATATCTGTGCAGTCTCCGCATTGATGGCACAACCAGATATCACCACTTTTCAGCAACCGGTCTTTCAGGCCCCAGGAAGCGGCAATCATCTCTTTTCGCGGAAATGGGCTGTCTTCAGGTGCAATCGGACAGGCCACCGAACATGTGGCGCACTGATAGCACTTTTTCAGTGTTTCTCCACCAAGATCTCTGAGCTGGGCAATAAAATCCAGATCTGGTTGAGCAAGATATTTTTCAGTCATATTATGAACCTCCTAACTATTTCATTGAATAGTCCGATTAGAATCCTTTGAACGGGTTTGGCCCAAGGGCTTCAACTTCATCAACAAAGGCATTTATTATTCCAGGAAGTTTGTCATATTCATCAATGGCAACTTCAGCAAAGGCAACGCGTTCTTCTTCAAGTGCGAGACTTGAAAGGGCATCGCCGATCTTTTTCACACGGACTTCTGCAAGTTCAGAACCCTTGACAAAATGGCACTGGTAATCGTCACCGTGTTTACATCCGATGAGAATAACACCGTCCATACCCTGTGCCAGCGCATCTTTGATCCAGATGGTGTTCACAGAGCCCAGGCACCGCACTGGAATGAACCGGACATTGGGTGAATAATTAATTTTATTCATGCCGACCATGTCAAGTGCAGGATAGGCATCGTTCTCGCAGACAAGCGCCAGAAACCTGAACGGAGGTTCAGTGTAGTCATCTTCTGAAGGAACGCCGACCGCCTTCACCTGAGAGCCGATGGAGTCAATGCTGTAATCTGCAAACGAGATGATTCGTTCCGGACAGGCACCCATGCATGTTCCACATCGTCTGCATCGGGTGGGATTGGCCTTGGGTGTTCCCTTTTCATCATCATCCAGTGCGCCAAAGGGGCATTCCACTGTACAGCGCTTGCACTGGGTGCATCTCTGGAAGAAAAAGTCCGGGTAGGTCATGTCACCGGATCGCGGGTGAACAGCCACACCTCTGTTGGAACTTTCAATACATTGAATGGCCTTGAGT
>JAABSK010000300.1 GCA_011390435.1 Desulfobacteraceae bacterium
TTTGTTCACCTCGGCCGGGTGGTGCAGGACCCTGGCGTCGAATTCCATCTGGGTCATGACCCGGATGGTCTGGCCGTAAAGATATTCATCAGGTATTGCTTCTCTGGCTCCGGTTGCCATTACCGCGGCCCCGAACCGAATCAGGGTGGACCTGCCCGCCACATTGAGTTCCCCTTTGAAATTTCCCACAGACCCGGATGCGGATTCCAGGAATGTATTTTTATATACCGTGATATTTTTGTCATTGAGGATATCGGATACCAAAGAGTCAAGCATGGGCCTGACAGCCTCGTCCGTGAAGCTGGTTTTCAGTTTCAAAGCGTTTCCGCCCAGGGTGTCGCTCTCTTCAACAAGAACGGTTTTTATCCCCATCCGGGAAATGGTCTGCGCACTGATCATTCCGGCGATGCCGCCCCCCACCACCAGAGCGGTCTGAACCACGCTGATACGTTCCTGTTTCAACGGATAGGCATGGGCGATTTTGGCCACCGCCATCCTGACCTGGTCCTTGGCTTTACGGGTGGCGCTGGCTGCATCCTGCTGGTGGACCCAGGAATTCTGGTTCCGGATATTGGCCATTTCCACCATGAATCCGTTGAGCCCGGTTTCCATCAGGGTCTGCTGGAACATGTGCTCATGGGTTCTCGGGGTGCAGGCGGCAATCACGATGCGGTTCAGCTTGAATTCGTTTATTTTTTCAATAATGCTTTCCTGGGCGTCTGCGGAACAGGAAAACAGATTGTTTTCCACGTAGGTCACATGGTGCAGCTTGGCTGCATAGGCCACGATCTGTTCAACATCCACAAACGCGGCAATGTTGACCCCGCAGGAGCAGACAAACACCCCCACGGAAGGGGCTGTGTCCATGGTTTCCTTCTCCCCGGGATAATTTTTTTTCCGGGTGAGGGTCCCTTTCCGGGCGATCAGCAGTTCTGACGCAGAGGCAGCCGCAGCGGTCGCCTGGGCCACGGACCTGGGTATGGCGGCAGGGGATTGAAACACCCCGGCAACATAGATTCCCTTCCGGCTGCTTTCAACCGGTTCAAAACAGGAGGTTTTTGCAAAATCATAAGGGTCAAGTGCAATGTTGAACAGCCGGGACAGTTGTTTTGCATCTTCAGGCGCTTCAAACCCGATGGACAGAACCGCCAGGTCAAAGCCCTCTTTTTTTACCCGGCCGGTCTCATCCACATACCGCATGAAGACCCCGGTTCCGTCCTTTCCCGGTTCAAGGGTGTGGGGCATGGCCCTGATAAACCTGACGCCTGTTTCCTTTGCCCTTTCGAAATATCGTTCAGATTCCTTGCCGTGGCTGCGCAGATCCATGAAAAAGATGGCGCAGTCCAGGTTGGGACCTTTGATGTGCGCAAGGGCGGACATGCTCTGTTTAACAGCGGACATGCAGCAGATATTGGAACAATAGGAATGGCCCCGGTTGTTGTGGTTTCTTGATCCGATGCATTGAAGCCAGGCAATCCTTTCCGGTTCGGTATTGTCCGAAGGCCTGAGCAGGGTGCCTGAATTGGGGCCGTTCACAGAGGCAAGGCGTTCAAATTCCAGGCTGGTGACCACATCCTTGAACCTGTACCCGTAAAAATCATAGGCTGCTGGATTGAACGGCCTGAACCCGGGAGTCAGGATCACCGCCCCGACAGTCAGAAAGACTTTTTCTTCTGTCTGGTTGAAATTAACTGCGCCCGTAGGGCAGAATTTGCGGCACGCCCCGCATTTTCCCATGGTAAAATAGATACAGGCGTCAGGATCGATGGCGTATTTCAGAGGGACTGACTGGTCGTGTTTAATATAGACCGCTTTTTTGCTGCCAATCCCGAAATTAAACTCGTCTCTGACATAGATGGGGCATTTCTGGGCGCAGATACCGCAGGCAATGCACTTGTCCATGTCCACATACCTGGGGGATTTTTTTATTGTCACCTCAAAATGGCCGGCGCTGCCTGCAACGCTTTCCACCTCGGCCAGGGTGATCAGTTCGATATTCAGGTGGCGGCCGCACTCCACCAGTTTGGGCAGAATAATGCAAGACGCACAGTCGTCCGTGGGAAAGGTCCGTTCCAGTTGGGCCATGGTTCCCCCGATCCCGGCGGTCTTTTCAATCAGGTAGACATAATAGCCTGATTCGGCAAGGTCCAGTGCCGCCTGGATGCCGGCGATACCCCCGCCCACCACCAGGACGGCCCCCACCTCTTTGTCGGTGACGAAAATTTTTTCCCGGCCCTTTTCTTTCGGTATACTTTCGGATGACAGGGCCGGCCCGTTTCCGATATCACGTATTTTAGTGTCTGCCGGGCGTTCTGTGTCCATGCCTGCCGCTTCCGGCAGACCGGGAAAAGTTTTCAGGGTGGTGTCTGAAAGGACCCGTTCCATGGCCCTTTTGGAGATGTGTTCTTTTTTGCAGAAGTCGATGAACGCAGATTTTGAAATGGTATACCGCTTGGCCGCCGCCGGGATGGCTGAAAGCTTGCCCTTTTTGATCCAGTTGGTGACCGTGTTGCGGTGCACCCCGATGTGTCGTGCCATCACCCCGACTTTAAATGTCAGCATAACAGGTTCCCTTTGGGCTGCCCGCCCGGATGCAACCTGCTGACTGCCAGGGCAATCTTCCGGCACATGACAGGCACGGCAGCTTTTACAGCCCGGCTCAGCCCGGGGCAGATGCAGTCGGGAATGCCGTCAACCTGGACGGCATAGAGAACAACCTTGATCCGGGCGGTCCGGGAAAGTTCGGTGAGCAGATTGTTGCCGGGGAACTGGTGAACTGAATAATCGGCAATTTTGTTTTCCGGAATCAGGCCGGGATCAAGTTCAAAAATTTCTCCGGCCCTGCGGCCTTTCTGGTCAACGGCATCGATAATGATCAGGTTTTTTGTTTTCGGCTGTGAAAACAGCATGTCAAAAAACAGGTCCCTGGCAGATGTGCCGGCATCCAGGAAAGCCACATCTGCTGTTTGCGGCATTTTTCCGGTGATGTGTGCGATGACCGCCGGTCCGAAACCGTCATCCCCCATCAGGGGGTTTCCGCATCCTAAAACCACTGTTTTTTTCTGGAACAACGTCTGATACATATTACATGCCGTTTATTTACCCCAAACGCTGCATCCCCCTTGAATTCGACATTTTTTCAACGTTTACCCCAAACAAATATCATAGGATAATAAAACGATTTTTTCAAGAAAAGAAAATATGAAAAATGATTGGTGTAATCAGTTTAAAATGGTTCTTTCCTGAGGTCTGGGTGATGATTGGAAAAAATGCGGATCAGGTGGGTGCAATGAGGTGGCAGGCGGCCTGGTGGCCGGTGCCCACCTCCCGGAGTTCGGGCCGGACCGTTTTGCAGATCTTTTCAGCCAGGCGGCACCGGGGGTGAAAGGTGCAGCCGGACGGCGGATTGATGGGGCTGGGCACATCCCCTTCCAGAACGATGCGGCGGCTTTTGGCCCCGGGCACCGGCTGGGGGGCGGCTGACAACAGGGCCTGGCTGTAAGGGTGACAGGCATGTGCGTAAAAGGTTTCCTTGGGGGCGGTTTCCACCAGCCGGCCCAGGTACATCACAGCCACCCGGTCGCAGATATATTCCACCACGCCCAGGTCGTGGGAGATGAATACATAGGTGAGTCCGAACTGGCCCCGCAGGTCCTGGAGCAGGTTGATCACCTGGGCCTGGATGGAGACGTCCAGGGCTGACACCGGTTCATCCGCCAGAAGCAGCCGGGGCTGCAGGG
>JAABSK010000030.1 GCA_011390435.1 Desulfobacteraceae bacterium
TTCTGAAAGCACTTTTACCGGGCCTGCCAGGCAAAATTCTTTTCTGGCCATCACCATCTGAACACCCGGGTGATCTTTCATGGCAATATCCCAGAATACATCGTCTGCAGATTCTTCTCCATGACCTTTATAGACTTTTTCACATTCCCATTTCTTCTCGTCTTCGGTCATTTCAAATTTTTCTTCGATTTTCATGGTGGCATAAATTTCACCATTTCTTTCGAGGGCAATTTCATCACCGACATTGATGCCTGCGGCATCTTCCTTGGAAGCATCCAGCATGACCGGAACCGGCCAGAATGTACCGTCAGCCAGCAGGAAATCTGCACAAACACCTTTCCAGTCTGCTTTGGTCATAAAGCCGTTCAAGGGGCTGAAACCGCCGATACCCAGCATAATCAGGTCACCTTTAACCTGAGAAGAGATCTCGATCTTTTTAAGACCCGCTGCTTTTTTCAGTTCTGCATCGCGAGCTGCACCTTCGAGTTTACAAATAACCAGACCTTTTCCACCATGGGGGGCTACTAATTTAGACATATACGTCATTCTCCTTAGTTTATGTTACTCAATTTGATAAATGACTTTTCCTGTCACTTATCCGTAAATTTTAAATTAAAAATCTTGTAAGATTTAATGATGATTAAGAAATTTGTCAAGAATTTTATTGTTTTATCTGTAAAATCCCGGCAATTTCAGCCATTGAATTTACTGTAAAATCCGCTTCAAGTTCAGGGTTTTTAAACGCAACAAAGCCCACGCCCGCTGCCCGGGCTGCCTGGCAGTCAAAATCAGAGTCACCGATGAACAGAATATCAGAGGCATTCAGGCCCAATCGGTCCATGATCAATACCAGTTGATCTGGAGCAGGTTTGGGGTGTTTGACATCTGCTGCGGTCACCACAATGTCAAAACAGGATTTAAGGTTAAAGTCGATCAGCACCTGCTCCATGGTATTGGTCCGGTTGGTGCCGATTCCCCGGATGTATCCGTTTTTTTCAAGGGCTTCCAGCAGTTCCACCAGCCCGTCTTCCATCTCCATGTACCGGATAAACTTGTGGTACCCGATCGCTTTCATGCTCTGGAACACATCCTGTAAATGCTTCCGTTCAGGAAACAGATACTCAATGGCCCCTTTCACCGTCATCATGTGAACGTTGATAAACTGGGGTTCAGTGAGCAGGGGCTTGTCATAAGCTTTGAGCACTTCGTTGTAATAAGCTCTATTGGCCTGTGCCGTATCAAACATGACGCCGTCACAGTCAAACACAACCGCTTTTATTCCGGCAATATTCATCAGTTTTCCTCGCGGTCAGCCGGGCTTCCGGTCTGTCCGGCACCTGTGTCCCTGAAAGTTACAAACACGCGGATGCTTAAATTGTTAATTTTTTCACTGCTGGTATACATCTGCACCACATCGTACAGGCTGGCAGGAGAATCAGATGTTGCCGCAACCGTTAAAATCCATGACCGGTCATGTGCCCCCGGCGGCACAAGGTCCACTTTCAGCGGTGTTTTGTTCCGCAGGGCAATCTCCTCGATTGAAAAATCCAGCCCGGCGGAAGGCGTTATCCGGACTTCAGCGGTCAAGGTGTCACCAGGCGCTCCTTCCATGTAAACAGATGACGGTGAGATATCCACCACCTTTGCCACCGGTCCCTGTACTTTGAGATAAAATTTCTGCGTTGACGGATCATTGGTTTTTACCACAATGGTCTTGCTCATGATTTTGCCACCATATCCTGCAGTGGTAAAACCGACGGATATTCTGCCTTCCCCGCCCGGGGGAATTTCTCTGTCAAAAGAATGCTGGTCGCACCCTCAGGGCGGCAGCACGTCCAGGATGGTCAAAACACTGGAACCGGTGTTGGTGATCACAAATGTGTGGGAGATATGTTCCCCTTCCAGAACGGATTCAAATCCATATACCGGCTCTTTGACAACCAGTTTCGGCGCGGCTGCGGCCGAATGATGGAACATCAGGAGCACCAGGCATACAGCTGTGATAGCAGGAATGGTTTTTTTCATTGTATCGCGTTGATCCTTACCTAAAAATTATTGTTTATTGAACAGGCCTTTGATCCCTTCGGTTGTGGATTTGATATTTTCAGTTGCAGAATCTGCAGCCTTTTGTGCAGCGTCAGTCCCGCTTTCAAGTTTGGATGCTCCCAGCTCTTTGAATCCCTGGATCTGTTTGAGGCCCTGGTTGAGTGCCTGGGTCACTGAATCGGAACTGATCCTGCTGTAAAGCGACGCAAAAATCTGCTCCACCGCTTCTGCAGGAGAGGCGCCCTGTTTTTCCCTGCCGATATCTGTCAGATGGATATCCGGCAATGGTGCAGAAACGGTTTTTCCGGCCACGGCAGCCATGGTCAGGTTTACCGTGCCATCCGTGACAATTACATCATTGATAATGATTTTTCTGCCTGCCTGCTGTGTGTCGCCGGCTGCTGTCTGATCTTCTTTTTTATCCGCTGCAGCAGCACTGCTTTTAATATTCTTCAGCAGGGTCTGGAAATTGTCTGATCCTGATATTTTCTCATAGGTGATCTGCGGGGCCACGATCTGAATTTTATTGATCACAATGGGATTTTGCGTGATGGTTTTTTCATCAATATCCACATAAACAGACCCGATGGTCATGGCCTGATCCGACGAAAACCCGTTGGGATTCCCCAGAAAAAAATCCTTTATTTCAGCTTCACCACTGAAAATGGACAGACTGACATCTGCCACACTGACATCGGTTTTAGCGATTTTCGGCCCCATGGTGTTGACGGTTTTTTTGATAATGGGCCCCAGGTTGGAAAAGGTGAGAAACACCAGCCCAACCACTGCAATCACCAGCAGAATTCCGCCAATTAATAATTTTTTCATGTGTCACTCCTTGAAATCAATATTGATATTTACTGATCAAACAGCTGTGCATTGATCATGGTACAGACGTCTTCGGAATGCGTGATAAGATGTCCGTCAATACTTAAAACCTTTACCACACCCATCAGGGCATTGGTCGCCATTACATTGGGCAGATGACAGATCGCTTCTCTTTTTATCGGCATCACCTGGATATCATACCCCTGGTCAGCCAGCATCGTCAACACCGAGCTGAGCATCACGCCGCCAAGCACGTGAACAGATGCCGGCACCCGAACCGTACGGCCGGTAACGGCAAACAGATTGGCCGTATTGGTTTCAGAAACCGTACCGTCTACATTCAGTATCAGGGCCTCATCTGCATGATGTGCCGCAGCAAACCGCCTTGCCTGATCGTAATACAGATAATTGAGGGTCTTGTAATCTGCCAGAGGACTCTGGCGCGGTTCAGGAAAGGTTACCAGATCAAGACCCGTTTTTCCCAGAAGATCCAGACGGTGGGTATAGCGCCGTGCAAAAGCAGCCAGAAAATAAGGACTGCCAGCAGCTGTTCCATCTTTTGCCACCAGCAGTTTGACCGCAGCGCCCGTATCCTGAAACTGGTTGGCACCGATCAATTGATCGATCACCGCCTTCCAGGTAATATCCGGGAAAGCCTCGTTAAAGAGCGCTTTCCAGGCCGCGCTCATCCGGGCCACGTGCGCGGTCAGCCGGAACACCCTGCCCCGGTCCACACGAATGGTTTCAAACACACCTGCCCCATACTGGAATCCCGGGCTTGCAGCTGGCACCCGGGCCTGGTTCTGATCCACAATCCTGCCGTTTACCCAGGCTTTGACACTGTTTTTCCTCACACAGATTTCCTGTCCTGAAAGCGTCTCCATCAAAGTCTTCCCCTTGTCCAGGGTCTCCTGATATTCTCGTTCCGGATCAGAATCATAGACAATCCCGCCCCCGACGGAAAAAAAGATCCGGTTGCCGACGATGGTGGCGGTCCGGATGGCAATGGACAGATCCATGGTGTCATGGAAGCTGATATATCCGATGGAACCGGTATAGACATGCCGTTTGACCGGCTCAAGCTCATCAATGATTTCCATGGCCCGGATTTTGGGGCATCCCGTGATCGAGCCACCGGGAAATGTGGCTTTGATCAGGTCTACCGCGGTCTTGTCAGCAGCCAGGGTTCCGTTGACGACCGACACCATGTGAAACACATTTTCATAGGGTTCAATGCGTTTATGCTCTGAAACCACAACCGACCCATGAACCGTCACCCGGGACAGGTCATTGCGCATCAGATCCACAATCATGGTCAGCTCGGCATCGTCTTTTGCGCTCTGTTCAAGAATGGCACGATTTTGGAAATCGGCTGTCTGGATCGTGCCTCTGGCGATTGTTCCTTTGATGGGGCGGGTTTCCACATCTCTTCCGGTCTGCCGGATAAAGCGTTCAGGAGAAGACGACACAATCGTATGATCCGCTGCCCGGACATAGCTGAAAAACGGGGCAGGATTCCGCCTGAACAGCTCCAGGAACAGTGCATAGGCATCTCCCTGGAATCCCGCTTCGAATCGCTGGGATAAATTGGCCTGATAAATATCACCGGCCTTTAAATACGCAATGATCTTCCGCACTGATGCAATATATTCCGACCGGGTAAAACAGGAGGTCAATTCCTGATCTGCCAGACAGAAAGATCCCTGTTTGGCAGAGGTACTGATTTTGTCCCAAAAAAAGGCCTGAATATGTGAAGGTGATTTTTGAAAAGACTTTTCGTCAGAACCCTGAAAAAACTCTGGAATGCACAGATGGGTTTTGCCTGTCTGTTGATCCTGGATCAGGATCACAGACGGCGCGTACAGGCACAGATCCGGCAGAAAAGTATCCATGCAGGTCACAGGAAGCGCTTCAATCCGGTTTTTCAGGTCATATGCAAGATACCCGAACAGCCCTGCACATACCGGCAGCCCATCACCGAAAGAATCAAAGGAAAACCGGTTCAGAAGCGCCTGGAGGAAGTCAAACAGATCACCTTGAATACGGTGTGTCTGATCATTGTATTGGACAACAATTTCTCCCGGACGGGAAGTGACATCAAGCCAGGGTTTTGCCGCAAGGATATGATAGCGGGCACAGTCAATGTCTGCGCCGGACAACAGCACCACAGTTCCCGGATCATCCGCAAAAGCCGCAGCAATCTGCTCAAACGGCTGATCAAGCCGGATCTCTTCCCGGAACACCCCTTTTAAGACAGGAAGGTGGTCTAAAACCGTTTTCATCTTAAAAAGGGATTCATAACCTTTTCATTGCCAATGGTTGTTTCCGGTCCATGGCCGGTATACACAACAGTCTTCTCATCCAGCACGAGCAGTTTCTGCTTGATACCGGAAATCAGGGTGTCATAATCTCCGCCCGGCAGGTCGGTCCGGCCGATGGAACCGGCAAACAGGGTATCGCCGGCAAACAGGTGCCCGGCCGTATACAGACAGATGCCGCCGGGTGAATGGCCGGGAGTATGGATGACCGTCAAGGTGATATCCCCAAAAACAACGGTGTCTCCATCTTTTAACAGCAGGTCTGCCGGAGGAGAATTCTCCGCAGACAGACCGAACATCCGTGCGCTTCCAGACAATTCCATCAGCATGGGCTCATCAGCCGCATGAATGGCAATGTCTGCGCCAGTAGCCTCTTTCATCCGTTTATTGGCACCCACATGGTCAAAATGACCATGGGTATTGATCAAGTATTTCACCTTAAGTCCGGACTTGGCCAGGGCCATCAGTATCCGGTCAGCATCATCACCCGGATCGATCACCACAGCTTCTTTTGTGTTTTCACATCCAACAATAAAACAGTTGGCCATAATCGGGCCGACTTCAAGTTTTTGTACAATCAAAACAACCTCCTGGGTTAGAGCAGTTTATACGTCTTCAATGGCTTTAATCTGATCCAGCACCCCATTGATAAACGCGCCGGAATCTTTGGTGCCGAATTTTTTTCCAATTTCCACAGCCTCGTTAATGGTGACACTGGGGGGAATGTCTTCCCGGTTCAACAACTCAAAGGCGGCAATCCGCATAATATTTCGGTCCACCACAGACATCCGGGACAGCTTCCAGTTTTTTGAACTCTTGTTGATCAGCGCATCAATCCGCTGCTGATGTTCCTGCACCCCATTGACCAGATCCAGAAAAAAAGGTTTTACACCGGGCGTGAGGCCTGCTTCGTTTTCAAGACAGAACGCCTCCAGATTGTCTTGTGCGTCCTCAGGATTGATATCCAGAAAAAAAAGGGCCTGGAGCGCCAGCTCCCTTGCCTGACGGCGATCTCCCATCCGGTTACCTGCCTGCCTTTTTCATGGCATCGGAAAGATTGGCCATCTCCACCGCCCCAAGCGCCACATCAAAGCCTTTGTTTCCGGCTTTGGTTCCGGCCCGTTCAATGGCCTGTTCAATGGTTTCTGTTGTCAGAATACCAAACATCACCGGAATATCCGCTTCCAGACTGACAGAGGCAATCCCTTTGGAAACCTCTGCACAGACATAGTCATAGTGGGTGGTGGCGCCCCGGATGACGGCTCCCAGACAGATAATGGCATCATAGCCGCCCTGGAGGACCATTTTTTTGGCAGCCAGCGGAATCTCAAAAGCCCCTGGCACTTTGAGCACGGTAATGTCGCTGTCCGCAGCCCCGCTCCGTATCAAGGCATCCAGTGCACCTTCCAGGAGCCGTCCGGTAATAAAATCATTAAACCGGGAGGTAATGATCCCGAATTTCTTGCCCTTTGCCTGTAAATCCGCTTCGATAATTCTTGGCATTGTTTTTCCTCATATTGTATCACGACAATTGATCATTCAATTTTTACATGTGGAGCAGATGCCCCATTTTTGCCTGCTTGCATTTCAAATAGCCCTGATTGTGGCAATTGGCCTCAACTTCGATGGGAACCTGTTCCACAACTGTCAGGCCATAACCTTCCAGACCAACCATTTTTTTGGGATTGTTGGTCAGCAGCCGCATCTTTCTGACGCCGATATCCACCAGCATCTGGGCCCCCACACCATAATCGCGCATGTCCGCTTCAAACCCGAGCTTTTCATTGGCCTCCACTGTGTCCAGACCCTGACGCTGATATTCATAGGCCTTGAGTTTATTGACAAGTCCGATCCCCCGGCCTTCCTGGCGCAGGTAGAGAATCACCCCGCTTTTTTCCGCATCAATCATGGCCATTGCCTTGTGCAGCTGATCCTGGCAGTCACACCTTAAAGAAGAAAAAATATCTCCGGTCATGCATTCTGAATGCACCCTCACCAGTGTTGCTTTTTCCGGATCGATGCTGCCTTTTACCAGGGCGATGTGGGTAAGGTGGTCAATATCATTTTCATAGGCAATGATCTGAAAATCCCCCCCCATCCGGGTGGGAATGACAGTCTGGGCTGCCCGTTTAACAAAACTTTCTGTCCTGAGCCGGTATTTGACCAGATCCGCCACGGTACAGATTCCGATCCCGTGTTTTTGGGCAAATTTTTCAAGAGACGGCATCCGGGCCATGGTGCCGTCGTCATCCATGATTTCACAGATCACGCCAGCGGGTTTCTTGCCTGCCAGCCGTGCCAGATCAACGGATCCTTCTGTCTGTCCGATCCGGACCATGACGCCGCCGTCCCTGGCCCGGAGCGGAAAAATATGTCCTGGCCGCGCAATATCTGACGGCCGGGTATCATCTGCCACTGCCGTGAGAATGGTGGTGGCCCTGTCTGCTGCTGAAATCCCGGTGGTAACCCCTTTTTTGGCTTCAATAGACACGGTAAAACCCGTGCCGTACTGAGAGGTATTGTTATCCACCATCATGGGCAGATCCAGGCGGTCTGCAATGGTTGAATCCAGAGACAGGCAGATCAGTCCCCTGCCATGGGTGGCCATGAAATTAATGGCTTCAGGGGTGACCGCTTCAGCAGCCATGGTCAGATCCCCTTCGTTTTCACGGTCTTCATCATCCACAAGAATGACCATTTTCCCGTTTTTAATATCCTCAATTGCCTGTTCAATCGTTAAGTGCGGCATCTTTCAATCCTTTGGTTTATAAAAATCCGTTCCGGGCAAGCAGTCCCATACTGATGTCTGATTTTTCCCGGGGCATTGCATCGTTTGGTGATGAACCTCTGTTCAGCATCTTTTTCACATATTTTCCGATCATGTCGGTTTCAATATTCACTTTGTCCCCCACCCGTTTGAGGCCGATCGTGGTCACTTTTGCTGTATGGGGAATCACACTGACCTCAAAATCGGTGTCTGAACACCGGTTGATGGTCAGAGAGATGCCGTCAACAGCAACAGATCCTTTTTCAATCATGTCATCTGCCAGTTTCGGGGCCACCTGGATGGTCAGAATGATGGCATTGCTTTTCTGCTGTATGGCTGAAATCACGCCGGTTCCGTCAATATGGCCGGACACCAGGTGACCGTCAATCCGGTCGGACAGTTTCAGGGCCCGTTCAATATTGACCCGGCTGCCGGTGGACAACTGGAAAAAAGTGGTCCGCTCCACTGTTTCCGGAGCCATATCCACGGCAAAGTCATGATGTCCAAGCCTTACAGCTGTGAGACATGCGCCGTTAACCGCAATGGAATCCCCGATCTTGCTCTGGGACAGATCCAGGTCACAGGCGATCTCCAGCACCTTGCCCTGGCCGCTGGCAGCGATCCGTTTGATGGTGCCAAAACTTTCAATGATTCCGGTAAACACGCAACACCTGCCTTTATTTTAAATATCCCTGGATCACAATATCCCTGTCCAGCTGCCAAAATTCCACGTTTTTGAGCTGAAATGCATCACAGATGCGCTCCGGCCCCCTGCCTGAAAATACCGGGTAACCATCTGATCCCCCAAGGAATTTGGGTGCCATGAAAAACAGCATCTTGTTCACGATTCCGGCTTTCAGCGCAGAACCGGCCACCCGGCCGCCGCCTTCGATCAGAAGACTGACAACTGACATTTCACCCAATTTAATCATCAAAGCGTTTAAATCAAGCCATTGTTCTTTCAGCGGAACCTCCAGAATCATCACCTGGCTGTTTCTTTCCAGACGGGCACGCTTTTCCGGCAGAACACCCGGTGCCGTAACAATAATGGTTTTGGCACTGGATTTCTGGGTCAGCATGCTGGCATCTTCTTGAATGGTCAAATGGGTGTCGAGAATAATCCTGACAGGATCACGGGCAGCATCAGGGATCCGTGCGGTCAACGAGGGATTATCGGCATGAAGGGTGCCGGACCCCACCAGGATGGCATCGGTTTCATGACGAATTCTGTGGCCGTATGCCCGGGAAGCTTCGCTGGTGATCCACTGGGAATCCCCGGTGGAGGTAGCAATCTGACCGTCCAGGGTTGACGCGCATTTCAATGTGACAAAAGGGGTTTTATGATTTTGAATATACCAGATAAAGTCTTCGATCAACTGCCGGGTTTCGGTTTCCAGGACACCGGACACCACGTCAATGCCGCTGTCTTTTAAAAACTGTATCCCGCCGCCGCTGACAAAGGGGTTGGGATCTTTGCATCCGATCACCACTTTACAGATGCCGGCATTTAAGATTTTATGGGTACAGGGCGGGGTTTTTCCGAAATGGTTGCACGGTTCCAGGGTCACATAGATGGTGGCGCCTCTGGCATTGGCACCGGCATCATCAATGGCCGCAGCTTCGGCATGGGCACTGCCGGCTTTTTTGTGAAAGCCTTTTCCGACAATCTTCCGGTCCTTGACCACCACCGCCCCCACACAGGGATTGGGAGCGGTAAATCCTTTTGCCTGCCGGGCAAGGGATACCGCAAGCTGCATATATTCATGATCGCTCATCAGCCTTGTCCGTCATGGCATCAAGTTCCACCGGCAGACACCCGTCAGGCATCAGTCCTTTGAGTTCCTTGAGAAAATCTGCCACATCCTTGAATTCCCGGTAAACAGAAGCAAAGCGGACATACGCCACATCATCAATCAGCTTTAACGCTTCAATAATTTTTTCACCCACAACCGCTGAGGTGATTTCCCTTTCTGCAGCATCCTGCAGATCGCGTTCAATGGTGTCCACGGTATCTTCGATCTGATCCATGCTGATGGCCCTTTTTTCACAGGCTTTTTGAATACCGCTCAACACCTTTTCCCGGTTAAATGCTTCTCTGCGGCCATCCTTTTTCACAATCATGATGGGAATCTGCTCCACCCTTTCATATGTGGTAAACCGCTGAAGGCAGGACATGCATTCTCTGCGCCGCCGGACTTCAAACTCGATTTTGCCCGGACGCGAATCCACCACCCGTGTGTTCTGTTTTCCGCAGTATGGGCATTTCATGGCTGTCCCTTTAATTTACCGTTCAAGCCGAACCAGTTCAACTCCGGCATTGTCAAACATCTCGATGGTCAGGGGATCATCATAACCATCGGTGTAATACACCTTTTGAATGCCGGCATTGACAATCATTTTTGCACAGATGGAACAGGGCTGGTTGGTGCAGTAAAGCACGGATCCTTCCACCTTGATGCCGTGATACGCTGCCTGAATAATGGCATTCTGCTCTGCATGAACCCCCCGGCACAATTCATGTTTTTCACCGGACGGCACCTTGAGCTGAGCCCTCAGACACCCGGCCTGGATACAATGAGGAACCCCTGCGGGTGCGCCGTTATATCCGGTGCATAATATCCGCTTGTCCTTGATCAGCACCGCCCCCACTTTTCTGCGGGTACAGGTGGACCGGGTGGCCACCAGCTTGCAGATTCCCATGAAGTAATCATCCCAGGACGGGCGGTCCGGTTCAGGCTGCATCATTTTTATGACTTCCCTGCATACAACGGATATTGCCGGCACAATGCCCTGACGTTGCGGGCAACCGCTTCAATATTGCGTTCATCATCCAGTACATCGCAGATCAACCCGGCAATCTGCCGGCTGGCTGCTTCATCCATTCCCCGTGATGTGACCAGGGGCAGTCCGATGCGGATACCAGAGGTTACAAACGGGCTGCGTTTTTCATTGGGAACCGTGTTCTTGTTCACAGTGATTCCTGCTTTTCCCAGACGTTCTTCCGCTTCTTTGCCGGAAATGTCCCGACTGCTGAAATCCACCAGTACCATGTGATTGTCTGTGCCGTTGGACACCAGCTTATATCCGCGGTCCATCATTTCCGCTGCAAAGACCGCCATGTTTTTGATCACCTGTTTTTGATAGTCAGCAAATGACGGAGACAATGCCTCTTTAAACGCCACTGCCTTTGCCGCAATCACGTGCATCAGCGGCCCGCCCTGGATGCCGGGAAAAATCTGGCTGCCAATGGTCTTGGCATATGCGGCTGAAGAAAGGATCAACCCGCCCCGCGGTCCTCTGAGGGTTTTATGCGTGGTAGAGGTGATCACATCAGCATGCCCCACTGGACTGGGATGAAGCCCTGCTGCAACCAGACCTGCAATATGGGCCATATCCACCATGAACAGCGCATCTATTGATTTTGCAATCTGAGCAAATCCTTTGAAATCAATCATTCTGGGATATGCGCTGGCACCGGCGACAATCAGCCGGGGACGGTGTTTTCTGGCAAGCGTTTCAACCGCATCCAGGTCGATCATCTCTGTTTCAGCTGACAGGCCGTAATGACAGAAATCAAACAGTTTGCCGGAAAAACTGGCAGCAGCGCCATGGGTCAGATGACCACCGTGGGACAGATCCATGGCCAGGATTTTATCACCGGGATTGAGCAGGGCAAAATATACTGCCATGTTGGCCTGGGAACCGGAATGGGGCTGGACATTAGCGTACTCGACATTGAAAAGTTTTTTCGCCCGTTCAATGGCCAGATCTTCTGCCTGATCCACAAATTCACACCCGCCATAATAGCGCCTGGCAGGATATCCTTCAGCATATTTATTGGTCAGAATAGACCCCTGGGCTTCCATCACTGCCTGGCTGACAACATTTTCAGATGCAATCAGGTTCAACTCATATTCCTGGCGATCTGCTTCCTGCTCAATAATGCCTGCGATTTCAATATCGGTTGCTTGTATATTCCCCATTTTCATCCTTATTTATCCATCAATCCCCTGTCTGTCAAACCCCTGAATGCGGGTCAGGTGACGTCCGCCTTCAAACGGTGTATCCAGCCAGGTTTGAACCAGTTCAATTGCCAGCGCATCCCCGATCACCCGTCCGCCCAGCACCAGAATATTGGAATTATTGTGAACACGGCTCATGCGGGCGGAAAACAGATCTGAGCAAAGGGCTGCCCGGACACCGGCAAACCGGTTGGCCACCATGGACATGCCCAGGCCGGTGCCACACAGCAGGATTCCCCGGGGATATTCTCCTCTGGAAACCGCACCGGCAACTTTTTTGCCATATTCTACATAATTGGCAGATTCCTGGCTGTAAGTACCGGCATCTTCAACGTTGAACCCCTTTTCCTGCAACCAGGCACGGATTTTTTCCTTCAGCTCAAACGCTGCATGATCACTGCCGATTATAATGGGTTTGCCTTGATTCATATAATATTTGACCCCTAGAATTTGGATTTTATAAAATCAATGGCATCCTGAACCGTGATCAGTTTTTCCGCGTCATCATCATCGATTTCGATTTCAAAAATCTCTTCCATTGACATGATCAGTTCAACAATCGTCAATGAGTCGGCTCCCAGATCTTCAATCAGGGAGGCCTCCGGGACAACGTCCTCAATGTCGATATCCTGAAGCTTGTCTGCTATCACTTTTCTTACCTTGGTTTCAACAGTCATGGCTGAGGGCGCCTCCTTTAACTAATCGTCCGCATCTTCCTGGGCATTCACACTTCTTCCGTTGTACGCACCGCATTCCGGGCAGGCAGCATGGGGAAGCTTGGGTTCCTGACACTCCGGGCAGACACCAACAGTGGGTGCACAGGTTTTGTAGTGGGTGCGTCTTTTTCTGCCTCTTGCCTTGGAACTCTTTTGTTTGGGTACGGCCATTGATCTCTCCTAAGTATATTATTTTATTTCAATTTCCAGCTATATCTTTCGATATCATAAAACACACATAATTACCGTAATTTGCCAAAAGTGTCAAGAAGTTAAACCCCGTTGTTGCCCGCGGTGGGATTTTATGATACTTAAGGGCTCGATTTTATATACCATTTATTTATGGAGCAGGCATGGACACAATTATCACGCGGTTTCCCCCTTCCCCCAGCGGATACCTTCATATCGGCGGCGCCAGAACAGCGCTGTTCAACTGGCTGTATGCCAGAAAAACAAAGGGAAAATTTATTTTACGGATCGAAGATACCGATGCAGCCAGATCCACCAGCCAATCTGTGGATGCCATCCTGGAATCCCTTGAATGGCTGGGTATTGACTGGGATGAAGGCCCCTATTTTCAGTCTCAGCGCTCGCTGATTCACAACGAATACATTGAAACCCTCATCTCCTCGGGAGCTGCCTATTACTGCAACTGTACGCCACAGGAGGTAGACGCCATGCGCGAAGAAGCCAGAGCCCGGGGGGAAAAACCCATGTACAGCGGCAAATGCCGTCACCGGAATCTGGAAAAAGGGACAGACATGGTGGTGCGGCTGAAAACCCCGGATTCCGGGGTTACGGTTGTCAAAGATGTGGTCAAGGGCAATACGGCTTTTCAGAATCGTGAGATGGATGATTTTATCATCCGCAGAAGCGATGGTACGGCCATGTATCACCTGGCGGTGGTGGTGGATGATATCACTATGGGGGTGAACACCATTATCCGGGGTGATGACCATCTGATCAATACACCCAAGCAGATTCTGATCTACCAGGCCCTGAATGCCGCTCTCCCGGTTTTCGGCCATGTTCCCATGGTACTGGGCCCGGACCGGTCCCGCCTGAGCAAACGCCACGGCGCCATGTCTGTGGGGGAATACCGGAAAATGGGATATCTGTCAGATGCCATGATCAACTATCTGGTCCGGCTGGGATGGTCCCACGGGGATCAGGAATTTTTTGAACGCGCCGAACTGATAGAAAAATTTGACCTGAAACACCTGGGACGGTCCGCGTCCATGTTTGATGCAGACAAGCTGTTGTCCATCAATGCCAAACATATTCAGAGCAAATCCCCGGAACAGCTGGCAGGACCCTTGCTGCCCCTTCTGGCAGACCAGGGCATTTCAGCGTCAAATGATCTGTTTACCTGCGGTGTGATTCAGACCCTTCAGCCCAGGAGCAAAACCCTTGTGGAGATGGCCCGGGCTGCCGGGTTCTATTACCAGGATGTGGTTGCGTATGATGCAGCCGTCGCTGCCAAATTCCTGGTGCCAGACAGCCTGGACGTGCTGACGCGCACATGCAGCGATATTCAAAAAATGGACGGTTACACTCACGAAGCGCTGGAAGCGGTCTTTAAAGCAATGATCAATGATACCGGGCTCAAGTTCGGCGCCATTGCCCAGCCCCTTCGGGTGGCCCTCACCGGCACCACTGTCAGTCCCGGACTGTTTGAAATGCTTCTGGCCCTGGGAAAGGAAAAAACCATTCAGCGGCTTACCGCAGCCATTGCGTATATTCAGGCGGCCGCATAAAGGATTCCTGAATACCCGACAAAACTGGCCCCGGCAGATTTGTCGAAACTGGTGGCGTAATCAAGCACGACCGCGCGGGTTGCGCCACTGGTTTTGCAGGCTGCCGCAGCAGCGGCAGCAGCGCCGGGGCAGCACATACTGCTGCGCTCAAGCCCGTTTGCAATGATCCCGGCTTCATCCATCGCCACCATGGCGTTGATGGCGTTGCCGTCATTCTCATTTTTCACCCATCTTACCGCTGCCGTTCCGGTTCCGGCGCAGGTCAGCCCGAAATCCGGGCCATAATGGGTCATGTCGGTGGAGCCGATCACCCGGATGGTTCTGCCAAGTGCTGCAGCACTAACGGCTGCCTGTTTTCCAATGGCCATGGCAGCATCAGTGGGCGGCACCGCACACATCACGATTCGGGCATTTGGGAAAAAATATTTGATAAACGGCAGCTGCAGCTCAAAGGTGTTCTCGTCTGGAAATCCAGCAGCGTTTTTTTTCTGAATACCGCAGGCGTCACAGATCTGTTCTGCCAGATCCGTGTCTGACGCAATCTCTCCCAACGGGGTGTCCACACTGCCATGAACCAGCATGAACGGTGATGCATCAGGATGCATATGGCCGCCGAACAGAACAATGGTGTCCACAGGCGGCGCTGATGCCAGTGCTGCGATCACCCGGCAGGCAATGGCACCTGAAAAATACCACCCGGCATGGGGAACGATGCCGCCTGCAAACCGGCCGGCCGGTAATGGTTTTTCCGCCAGGAACCGGTCAATCTGCTCCTGACACGCTTTTTTTCCCACAGGGTACCATGATCCGGCAAATGCCATTTTCTTTTTCATCATACAGATCACCTCCCGGTTTTTTCAAACACCTTGATCCTGATCCACTCAATCCATGGGTCAAACCCGGCTCCGGTTTTTGCGGACAGCTCAAAAACCGGCAGCTGCGGGTGGACGGTTTTCATGTTCTCCACTGCCAGGGGAGCATCAAAATCCAGATAAGGCAGCAGATCGATCTTGTTTAAAATAGCGGCATCTGCCACCCTGAACATCAGGGGATATTTCAATGGTTTGTCTTCCCCTTCAGTCACGCTCAGCACCACCACCCGGACATCCTCGCCAATGTCAAATTCCGCAGGACATACCAGATTGCCGATGTTTTCAACGATTAAAAGATCCAGATCCTGACAATCCAGTGTCTGGGCTGAATTCAATATCAGGCTCGCTCCCAGGTGGCAGTCTCCGCCGAACTGATCGGTATTGATCTGAGTCACCTTGACGCCGGTGACTGCCAGACGGTCGGCATCATTGCTGGTACAGATATCCCCGACAATCACTCCCACCCGGAGCGCAGGCATCAGTTTTGTCAGGGTTTTGCACAGGGTCTGGGTTTTGCCGGAGCCAGGTGAAGACATCATGTTCATCACAAAAACGTTTTGATCGTTAAAATACTGCCGGTTCTTCTGGGCCTGGGTTTCATTGGCCTCCAGCACCCGTTTTTGAATCTTGATTTCCATTTTTTCTTCGCCTTTATGGTTACGTGTTCAAAAAATGCGACGCTGCGCTGTCACCACAATTATTGAGCCAGCTCAAGCGAGGTGATCTCGATCTCGCGGCCGCTGATCATTTTCACCTCTGCCACTTTGCAGTCCGGACACCTGAATTCAGGCCCGGCCACCTCCCACCGGGCGTTACAGGAAAGACACTGCACCGTCACTGGAACGGTTTCAATCTCCAGCACAGCGCCTTCCAGAGGGGTGTCTTTGGCGATCACCTCAAAACAGAAGGTCAGGCTGTGTGCCACCACTGCTGACAGTTTTCCGATTTTCAGGTTCAGTTTTTCAACCCGCGGGTTCTCAATCTCTGGTGGAATTGCATCCAGAGCGATCTGAACCAGTTGTTCGGCAATGCCCATCTCATGCATCATCTCCTCCTGTTTTCCAAGGTTCGTCTCTTCTGTCAGGCGCTGGGATGTCGGTCCCTGTAAAAGTCGCGCTTAAAATCAAAAAACCGGTCCGCTTCAATGGCGTTTCGCATCTGCTCCATCAGGTTCAGATAATAATACAGATTGTGGATGGTGTTCAACCGGTATGCCAGAAGCTCTCTGGATTTGTACAGATGCCGCAGGTACGCCCTGGAATAATTCCGGCAGGTATCACATTGACAATCTGTATCAATGGGATCTTTGTCAAGCTTGAATTTTGCATTGGCAATATTCATGGTTCCCCTGCGGGTGAACAACTGCCCGTTTCTGGCATTGCGGGACGGCATGACGCAGTCGAACATGTCACATCCCATTCCTGTCAGCTCCACCAGATCTTCAGGTGTTCCCACCCCCATGATATATCGGGGCTTGTCTGCCGGCAGCAGCGGAAGGGTATGGGCCGCCATTTCATACATGATCTCTTTGGGTTCGCCCACACTCAGCCCTCCAATGGCAAATCCGGGGAAATCGATCTGTGTCAACTGGTGGGCGGAAAGCGTGCGAAGCTGGGAATACATCCCCCCTTGAACAATCCCGAACAGATTGTTGACAGATCCGTTTTCCTGCCAGAAATCAAACCCCCTTTTTGCCCACAGGGTGGTTTTTTCAAGGGCCTGAAGGGTCTGGGCCTGGGTTGCCGGATACCCCATGCACCAGTCCAGCGACATCATGATGTCCGATCCCAGAATGGTCTGGATCTTTACTGCTTTTTCCGGAGAAAACAGATGTCTGGAGCCGTCAATATGGGACTGAAACTTAACCCCTTCATCTGAAAATCTGGCCAGCTTTGCCAGGGAAAAAAACTGGAACCCCCCGGAATCGGTGAGCATGGGTTTTTTCCAGCGAATGAATTCATGGAGTCCGTCCATATGCTGGATCACTTCACATCCGGGCCTCAGGTATAAATGATAGGTATTGCCCAGAATAATCTGGGCACGGCAATGATCAAGGTCTTCCACACTGACGGATTTCACTGATCCCAGTGTGCCCACCGGCATGAAGATCGGGGTGTGGATCTGGCCGTGTTCTGTGGTGATCATTCCGCGCCGGGCCTGGATTCCCCGTGCCTGATCGTTTGCGCCTGCTTGGCCTAAGATATCAAATGTCAGCATTTTTACGTCACTCAATCAACATGGCATCGCCATAACTGAAAAAACGGTATGCATTTTCAATGGCGGCCTGATAAACGGTTAATATTTTCTCTCTGTCATAAAACGCGGATACCAGCATGAGCAGAGTGGATTCCGGCAGATGGAAATTGGTGATCATGGCATCCACGCAGGTGAACTGGTATCCCGGATAAATAAACAGGTCACACTGTCCGCTGCCCGGCGTCACCCTGCCGGAATCATCTGAAATAAATTCCAGGGTCCGTACCGACGTGGTGCCCACGGCCACCACCCGCTGCCCGGCTGCCCTGGCCGCATTGATACGCGCTGCAGCTTCGGGGGATACATGAAAATATTCAGAATGGATCTGGTGGCTGCGAATATCAGAGACCCGCACCGGAACAAAGGTGCCATACCCCACATGCAGGGTCAGACGGACAATTTCCACCCCTTTTTGCTCCAGCGCAGCCATCAGTTCCGGGGTAAAATGAAGCCCGGCTGTGGGGGCTGCCACTGCACCGCTGGTTCTGGCATACACGGTCTGATAATCCGTTGCATCGTCTGCCCCGCGGCCGGGGTCATCCTGCCGGATATACGGCGGCAGCGGCAGTCTGCCTTCTGCATTCAAAAATGCCGGAAATTGGTCTTTGCCGGAAAACCACACCTGAAAAACAGCTTCATTGGCCGCCTCCACCCGCGCATACATCCGGCCCGCAAGCAAAATCCGGGTGCCGGGTTTCGGACGTTTTGACGCCCGGATGAGACAATCACACATGAACGACCCGGTCCGGGCAAGGTTTTTCATTCCCTGGGTATAGTCAATGATCA
>JAABSK010000301.1 GCA_011390435.1 Desulfobacteraceae bacterium
TTAAGCCGATTGATTCTGATTTGCGGGACAAGGCTTTCAGAATTGCCTACGCCTGCGAAGTTGATGATGCCTGTCCCTGTGATACAGATGTCTGTGTGCTTGATGACTGAGCTGTTGATGATGCCAGGATTTTTTTCAGATAATATCCGGTATAGGATTGTGGAATTGTTGCAACCTGTTCAGGAGTCCCTGCAGCAATCACCTGTCCGCCGTTTTGTCCTCCTTCCGGGCCAAGATCAATAATGTGGTCTGCGCATTTGATCACATCCAGATTGTGTTCAATGACAATAACAGTATTACCGTGGTCGACCAGTTTGTTTAATACGAACAGCAGCCGGTTGATATCTTCCCAATGCAGTCCGGTGGTGGGTTCATCCAGTATATAAAGGGTGTTACCGGTCTCTTTTTTGGACAATTCCCTGGACAGTTTGATTCGCTGGGCTTCGCCACCGGACAGAGTGGTCGCTGCCTGGCCAAGTTTGATATATCCCAGTCCGACATCGATAAGGGTTTCCAGTTTGGTTTTAATGCCGGAGATATTTTCGAAAAACAGGATCGACTGGTTAATGGTCATCTCAAGGACCTGGGCAATGTTTCTGTCTTTGTATTTTACTTCCAGGGTTTCGTAATTATATCGCTGACCTTTGCACACATCACAGGTAACATAAACATCCGGCAGAAAATGCATTTCAATCTTGATGATCCCATCGCCACCGCAGGCTTCACACCGACCGCCTTTTACATTGAAACTGAACCGGCCGGGCTTGAACCCCCTGGCTTTTGCTTCACGGGTTCTGGCAAACAATTCCCGGATCTGGTTTAAAACCTGTGTGTATGTTCCAGGGTTGCTTCGAGGGGTTTTTCCAATGGGAGACTGGTCAATATGAATCACCTTGTCGATATGTTCAAGGCCTGTAATCTGTTTGTGCCGGCCACATTGTGTTTTTGAATGGTAAAGGCGGTTGGCAAGGGCCTGGTACAGGGTTGACAGCACCAGAGTGGACTTGCCTGAGCCGGAAACACCTGTAACGCAGGTCAAACATCCCAGTGGAAAGTCTACATCAATCTGTTTGAGGTTGTTTGATGCCGCCTGATAAACGCTGAGAAACCTGCCATTGCCTTTTCGCCGCGTGAGCGGCATCTGGATGGATCGTTTGCCGGCAAGGTATAAACCGGTTAAAGATGAATCATCCTTTTCCAGCGCTTCGGGCGTGCCTGAAAACATGACCTGCCCTCCGTGGATTCCTGCAGCAGGACCAATGTCAATGACGTGATCTGCGCTGCGAATGGTTTCTTCATCATGTTCCACAACCAGTACCGTGTTTCCAAGATCCCTGAGGTTCATCAGGGTGGTCAGCAGGCGGGCATTGTCTTTTGGGTGAAGCCCGATACTGGGTTCATCCAGCACATAAAGTACCCCGGTCAGTTTTGAGCCGATCTGGGTTGCCAGCCGGATGCGCTGGCTCTCTCCTCCGGACAGCGTTGCAGCGGATCGACTCAGGGTCAGGTATTCCAGGCCGACATTTTTCAAAAACCCCAAGCGGTTGATTAACTCTTTGACAATGCTGTCTGCAATGGTTTTGGCCCTGCCGTGAAGGGTCAGGGTGCAAATGAATTTTTCAGCCGCTTCAATGGAAAGTTCAGTGATTTCCCAGATGGTTTTTTCTCCCACACGGACTGAGGCAGACGCAGGATTCAGTCTCGATCCCTGGCATTGCGGACAGGTTTTATGGTTGATAAACCGTTTGATTTCTTCTTTTGCATGGGCAGACCGGGTTTCATGAAACCGCTTTTCAAGCGCGGGAATAATGCCTTCAAATGGTTTTTTAAAGATTATTTTCTTGTCCATGCGTTCCGCATAAAAGGCAATTTCTTCGTCTTGAGACCCGTAAAGCAAAACCTGTTGAAATTCTGGAGACAAATGATCAAAAGGTGTATAGATATCGGTTTTATAGTGGGTGACAAGGGCATCTAAAAATTCCATGAATTGAACTGAATCCCGCTTCTCCCACGGGACAACTGCCCCCTGCCGCAGAGAAAGGGTTTGATTCGGTACGATAAGGTTCGGGTCAAACTGAGGAATGACTCCCAGGCCGTCACATTCCGGGCAGGCTCCATGGGGCGAATTAAATGAAAACGAGGCGGGCACAAATTCAGGATAACTCACTTCACAGATTGCACAGGCTGCATGTTCGCTGTACAGGGTTTCGGTATCATCAGCCAGATGATACACAATCACCTGTCTTTCAGCCATTGAAAGCGCCAGTTCCACAGAATCTGACAGGCGTTTTCGGATCTCTTTTTTTACCACAAGCCGATCAATCACAACATCAATAGTGTGACTGACTGTTTTTTTCAGCGGTGGCAACTGATCAACAGGATATATCCGGCCGTTGATCCGGACCCTGGCAAAACCATCTTTTTTCAGTTTTGCAAACAGTTTTTCATGCCGTCCTTTTTTTTCTCTGACCAGAGGAGCAAGGATGATAATTTTGGATCCTGCTGTCATTGTAAGGACCTGATCAACGATCTGGTCAACGGATATGGAGGAAATCCTGGCACCGCATTTGAAACAGTGAACGTCCCCCACTCTGGCAAAAAGCAGGCGAAGGTAATCATAAATTTCCGTGATCGTTCCCACAGTGGATCTTGGATTATGACCAGCGGTTTTCTGTTCAATGGAAATGGCTGGGCTCAGGCCGATGATGGTGTCCACATCTGGTTTGTCCATCTGTCCTAAAAATTGCCGGGCATAAGTGGACAGTGACTCTACATATCGTCTTTGACCTTCTGCATAAAGGGTGTCAAAGGCCAGTGTGGATTTGCCAGACCCTGACAACCCGGTGACAACTGTCAATGCATTTCTGGGAATTTCCACATCAATGTTTTTTAAGTTGTGCTGTCGTGCACCCTGGATGATGATTTTGTCGATCTGCATTTAACTGGCGTGATGATCCTTTGCCTGAAAAGCAGCCATCTTAATGGCTTCAATCAGGCTTTCCGGGTCTGCTTTGCCTTTCCAGGCAATATCATAGGCTGTGCCATGGTCAACCGAAGTGCGGATGATGGGAAGGCCAAGCGTGGTATTGACACCGTCTTTAAAATGAAGGAGTTTAAACGGAATCAGTCCCTGATCGTGGTACATGCACACCACAGCGTCAAACTGGCCGTTGCTGGCCGCATGAAACACTGTATCCGGGGGCAGGGGGCCGTGGACGTCAATGCCGGTTTCACGGGCAGCCCGGATGGCTGGGCTGATGATTTTTTCCTCTTCATTTCCAAACAGAGACTTTTCACCGGAATGGGGATTCAGCCCGGCCACTGCAATCCTGGGATGCGTGAGATGGAAGCGCTCCTGAAGAGATGAGTGGGTAATGTGAATGGTGCGCAAGACAGTGTCAATGCTCAGCGCGCCGGCAACCTGTGACAACGGGATATGAATGGTCACCAGGACAACTTTAAGCGTTTTTCCAGCCAGCATCATGGCATAGCGATCCGTACCCGTGTAATGGGCCAGAAGCTCTGTATGGCCATGGAATTTTGATCCGGCAAGCTTCAGGGCGGTTTTGGTAATGGGACAGGTCACCATACCGGCCATTTGATTTTTCAGTGCCAGATCAATTGCAAAAAGGATATAGTCCTGCATGGCGCAGCCGGTTGCTTTGCTCGGTTTCGGTGGCAGATCAGGATCAAAGTTCAGAAACGAGCGGTTGATCAGATCCAGAGTGCCGGAC
>JAABSK010000302.1 GCA_011390435.1 Desulfobacteraceae bacterium
TAAAGGTAAGGACTGCAACTGTCAGAATAATGACAGCAATCAGGATATATTCTTTTTTTTTTCTGGCGGCTTCATCCCTGGCAGGGCTTTTATCTGCGATGTATGGTGTGTCAGGCATGATGATGAGACGCACAAAAAATTAATAGGTAAAGTTGATGAGATACCAGTTGGTTTCAAAATCCCAGAAAGAAACAAAGAAGAACACATGATGCAGCGACAGCGGCAGGGTGACTTTGTCCAGCTTGGCTTTTATTCTGAGCTGATATTTGTCGCCCTTGACCAGTTCAGACAGCGGCAGAATTGTCAGATTGTCGATTTCTGTCATCAGGGCTTTTGCCTCTTCAAAGGACTGGGTGATGACCGGTGTCTGGGATTTCCAGGGCCGAGAGACGGAAAATTCTTTTTTCAGGGGGTTGTATTTCAGGGTGGATTTGATCTGGATGTTTGAAATTTTCTTGTCAAACAGGGCTCCGTCGGTTTTGTACAAAACAACATAAAATGAGAAGGTGGTGGGAATTCCACTCATGGCAGCCTGTTTGATTTTTTCAGTGAAGGCGTTTTTGACATCAAAGTAGGTCAGAAGATCATCCCGGGTATTGGCCAGTTTGATGTTTTCGATAAGGGCTTCGGGTTCAGCAAACGCGTCTGTGCTCGAGAGAAAAACAGATCCGGCCATCAGGAGTGGGACAATGAACCGTATCCCCGTCTTACAGAAGAAAGATCGTAGTGTCAGCATCATAATTATTCCAGTTTTGCCGGTCCGGTTTCCCAGGCGTCTTTGTTTGCTAAAAAGGTTTCAATAAAGAGTCGGTTCAGGGCGTGCCCTGATTTATGCGTCACAATATGTCCTTGAATGGGCATGCCAAGCAGGGAAAAATCACCAAGTGAATCCAGCAGTTTGTGCCTGACAAATTCATCAGGGAATCGTAATCCTTCTTTGTTCAGGATTCTATCTTTATCAATCACAATGGCATTGTCAAGACTTCCCCCTTTTCCCAGGCTGAATTTTTTCAGCAGCTCAAGATCCTGGATAAACCCAAATGTCCGGGCAGTACTGATCTGTGTGGCAAAATTATGCTTTGCCCGGTCAAAGGTGATGCGCTGTTTGCCGATCAATGGGTGGTCAAAATCAATGGCACAGGTGATTTTAAATCCAGGTTCGGGAAAAACACTGACGGATTTGTCCTGATCTGTCACTGTGACCGGTGCCCTGGCAATGAAAAAATGTTTGGGCGCGTCCTGTTCAATGATACCGGCACATTCAATCAGCTGGGTAAATACCTTTGCGCTGCCGTCCAGAATGGGGATTTCATAATCATCAATTTCAACAAGCGCATTATCAATGCCAAGACCTGCAAAGCTGGCCATCAGATGTTCGATGGTGGATACGATTGCACCGTTGACCCCGATGACCGTTGCCAGAGATGTGTCCACCACCCGTTTGAAAAGGGCCTGGATGTCATGGGTTCCAGGCAGGTCCACCCGCCTGAATTTGATGCCATGGTTTTCCTGGGCAGGATGAATGGTCAAATGGGTTATTTTTCCAGAATGCACTCCGGTTCCGGAAATGGCAACCGGACGGGCAATTGTTTTTTGCAGGTAATATTGGGTCATAACCTTCTGTTACAGCTTAAAAAAGAATAAACGTAAAATTTAGTTGCTATATATATCTGATTTTAATACACAAAGCAAAGTAAATGAGAAAGTTTGTACAGATTCAAACGTTTTTCCGGATCGAACCGGATCAAAACAAAGGTGTTCCATTGCTTGCAAAAATATGTTCATGCTCAGCCTCAGGGATTGACGGCTGTATTGTAGATGTTGAAGTCGATATTTCTTATGGACTTCCTGCGTTTCATATTGTCGGGCTTCCGGAAGTTTCCATCCGGGAGAGCAAAGACAGGGTCAAGTCCGCCATAAACAATTCAGGGTATACGTTTCCAATGGAGCGGGTGGTGGTCAATCTGGCTCCGGCAGACATCAAAAAAGAGGGAACCGGTTTCGATCTGCCCATCGGGGTTTCCATCCTGGCAGCTTCTGGATTGATTCCGGCAGATCATGTCTCCCGGTTCGTCATGGCAGGTGAATTGTCCCTTGACGGCCGGGTCAAGCCGGTCAATGCGGTGTTGTCGTTTGCCCTGGCAGCCAGGGAAAACGGATTCAAAGGGATTATCATACCGGGTGGAAATGCAGATGAGGCTGCCATGGTTCAGGGCATTGATGTTTTGCCGGTTCAGCATCTTTCTGAAGTGGTGGAGTATTTTTCAGGATTTCGCAGAATTGAACCCCATCAGGTGGAATTGCCGGTGTCAGATCATGCTGCTGCTGATTTCGATATCGATTTTTTAGATGTCAAAGGTCAGCAGCAGGCCAGGCGGGCACTGGAAATTGCTGCTGCCGGATTTCACAGTGTGTTGATGGTCGGTCCCCCTGGTTCAGGCAAGAGTATGATGGCAAAGCGACTGGCAACAATCCTGCCTGAACTGGCCTTTGAAGAGGCACTGGATGTCATGCGGATCTATTCTGTGATGGGATTGCTTGATCATCAAAAGCTGCAGCCGTTTTCACGGCCTTTTCGTTCACCCCACCACACCATATCCGATGCCGGTCTTGTGGGGGGTGGTTCCAGGCCGATGCCCGGAGAAATCTCCCTGGCCCATAACGGGGTATTATTTCTGGATGAACTGCCGGAATTTAAAAAAAATGTTCTGGAAGTACTCCGCCAGCCGCTAGAAGAGGGGGCGGTCAGTATTTCAAGGGCCGGGACAAAGGCCATTTATCCGGCCAGAGTCATGCTGGTGGCAGCCATGAATCCCTGTCCCTGCGGTTTTTTTTCCGATCCTGCAGGCCAGTGTACCTGTACTGTAACACAGATCCACAACTACCGGGCAAAAATATCCGGCCCGCTGCTGGATCGGATTGACATGCATATTGATGTGCCGCGACTGGCATACCATGAGTTGTCTGATAAAACAGCCGGAGAAAGTTCCGCGCTTATCCGGGCACGGGTTGCTGCTGCCAGATCCCGCCAGGAGTCCCGATTTGCAGGGGCTGGTCTTTCCTGTAATTCAAAAATGAACGTCCGGCAGATCAAAACTGTCTGCCGCCTGGACCCGGCCTGTGATCGAATGCTTGCCCAGGCAGTGGATATATTGGGATTTTCAGCCAGGGCCTGCCACTCGGTCCTTCGGGTGGCCAGAACCATTGCAGATCTTGATCAGACACCGCAGATCAATACGGGACATCTTGCCGAAGCCATTCAGTACCGAAGCTTTGACCGGCAGGCAGGATAGGCGGTCAAAGAGGGTTGGATTTATTTCTTGACACGTAATATCCGACTTTGATAAAAAAATTGACTTATATAAATTTATGGTTTTAATGACTTAGGGTTACATGGCGCAAAAACAAACAAAAGGACAAATTGAGGCGGAAATAAGCAAAGCGTTGAATGCTTTTGAAAAAGAGCATATGGGCCGTGGACCTTTAGATGTTAAAACCTATATTATTAAAGATATGGTCGTCATCCGCCTGATAGGGGTATTAACTCCTGCGGAACGCCATCTGGCAAAGGATGAAAAAGGGATTTATCTTGTTAAGCAAGTTCGTGCAAAACTCCTGGAAAATTCTCATATGTTATTAGCCAAGGCAATTCAGGACATTACCGGTTCAAACATTGTGAGTTTTCATACGGACATCAGCACGCAGACAGGAGAACGGTTTATCGTA
>JAABSK010000303.1 GCA_011390435.1 Desulfobacteraceae bacterium
CTGGGCCCATTCCCCTGTGGTGGCCATTGCACCAGAGACCGGTTCCATGGGCATCGGCACTGGTGGATTCCAGGAGATAGACCAGATGCCCATGTTTGAAAAACAGACGGTTTATCAGGTCCGGGTCAACCGCCCGGAGCGAATGGCAGAGCTGGCCAGACGATGTTTTTACATGGCCAAGCTTGAAAACGGCCCCACCCATTTGAACATTCCCAGGGATTATTTTTATGGTGTATGCGAAGATGAGATCTACACCACCATGAAAATTTCCGTGGGCAGCGGCTCAAAATCAGCCCTGGAAAAAGCAGCCCAGCTTCTTGCCGGGGCCCGTTATCCTGTGATTCTGTCCGGCGGCGGCGTCAGTCAGGGAGATGCGTTAAAAGAGGTCATTGCGCTGGCCGAATACCTGAGCGCACCAGTGGTCAATTCCTATCTGCACAACGACACCTTTCCGGCAGACCATCCCCTGGCCTGCGGCCCGATTGGATACTGCGGATCAAAAGCAGCCATGCGCACCATCAAAAAAGCAGATGTGGTGCTGGCAGTGGGCAGCCGTCTGGGACCCTTTGGCACCCTGCCCCAATATGACATGACCTACTGGCCGGAAAACGCCGCCATCATCCAGGTGGATGCCAATCCCAAGGTACTGGGACTGTCCAGGCGCGTGGATGTCGCCAGCCAGGCAGATGCCAAAGCCTATGCCGCAGACCTGTTGTCCGCCGTCAAAACCCTGGATCCGAAACGAGCCCCCCATGAAGCGCGCATGAAAGATGTCTCTGAAGAAAAAGCCGTATGGCAAAAAGAGCTGGATGACTGGTCTGCATCCACCAGTCAGTTGATGCATCCGCGCAGATTTTTGAAAGAACTGACAGCTGCCATGCCCAAAGGCGCGATCGTGGCCACGGACATCGGCAACAACTCGTCCATGTGCAATGCCTATCTCAAATTCAATGATATCCGCCAGCACATTTCAGCCTTGAGCTGGGGAAACTGCGGATTTGCCTATGGCGCGGCCATGGGGGCCAAAATCGGGCGGCCAGATGCGCCGGTGTTTGCCTTCCAGGGGGATGGCGCCTACGGCATCAGCGGCATTGCCGAAGTCATGACAGCGGTGCGGGAAAACATTCCGGTGATTGCCATTGTGGCCAATAATTTTGAATGGGGCGCTGAAAAGAAAAACCAGATCGATTACTACGACAACCGGTTCGTGGGTGCCAACCTCAGGGAAAACCCGGATTATGCAAAACTGGCGGTTGACATGGGCGCCAAAGGGTACACCATTGAAAACTACCAGGATGTAGGAGCTGTGATCAAGGATGCCGTGGCATCGGACCGGCCCTGCGTAATCAACGCCATTATCCAGGGCGGAGAAGAAGTCCTGGCCGAACCCTTCCGGCGGGATGCCCTGAACATGCCGGTGCGCTATCTTGACAAATACCGCCACTTGAACGCCCGGCAGCCGCAGTGAACATTCTGGTCATCAATTGCGGGAGTTCATCCCTGAAGTTCAGCCTGTTCAGCACCCGAAATGCGCAGCCTGCTGTTGTTGCGTCAGGGCTGATCCAGGATATTGGAACGCCCTCCTGCCGGATCTCCTTGAAGGAGGGGGGCATTCTGAACCATCCGGCTTCCCTGTCCACCCACACCCAGGCGGTTGAACTGGCGCTGGAGAGACTTGACAATCTGCCGGACAAACAGTTGCCCGCACTGAACGACCTCCATGCCGTGGGCCACAGAGTGGTCCACGGCGGGGAACATTTTGTGGCGCCGGTCCGCATTGATGATCAGGTGATTGACACCATCAGACAATGCGCTCCGCTGGCACCGCTGCATAACCCCATCAACCTCGAGGGAATCCTGGCCCTCCAAAAGCGGCTGCCCCATGTTCCCCAGATAGCGGTGTTCGACACGGCTTTTCACCAGAGCATGGAACCGGAAGCCTTTTTATACGCGCTTCCCTACCAGCTGTACCAGCACCATGGCATCCGGCGCTATGGCTTCCACGGCACCTCACATCAATATGCTTTTTTTCAGGCAGCCACACTTCTGGGAAGGCAGGCAAAGGATTTTAACGCCATTACCTGTCATCTGGGGAACGGGGCAAGCATCTGTGCCGTGTCAGGCGGTCAGGTCAAAGACACCTCCATGGGGTTTACCCCGCTGGAAGGGCTGATGATGGGAACCCGGAGCGGAGACATTGACCCGGCCATTGTCTTTTTTATGGCCCGGCTCGGGTATTCGGTTGAACAGATCGATCATATCCTGAACCACGACAGCGGCCTGCTGGGTGTTTCAAAACAATCCAGTGACATGCGCCGCCTGCTCGCATCTGCAGAAGATGATCTGCTCTGCCGCACTGCCGTAAAGATGTATGTTCACCGGATCATCAAATATATCGGTGCCTATGCCAGTGTTCTGAACGGTACAGATGCCATTGTGTTCACTGCAGGAATCGGAGAAAACGCCCCTGAAATCCGGCTTGACATCATGGAGCGCCTTGCCTGGATGAATGTGGTGCCGGACAGCGCCAAAAATGCAGCGGTCTCAGACACTGCAGCTGTAATCTCACATCCGGATTCTGCGGTGGCTGTCCTGGTGATCCCTGCAGACGAAGCCCATGAAATTGCCGTTCAGACCATGGAAACCATCAACACATAAAAAACAGGACTGTGATGCTGCCTGAACCCCCCCAAAAATATATCGGTGCCCATGTCAGTGCTGCCGGAGGCGTTGAAAACGCCCCATTGAATGCACACCAGATCGGCGCGACAGCGTTTGCGCTGTTTACCAAAAACCAGCGCCGATGGCAGGCGCCGCCACTGAAAACAGCGCAGATCAGCCAATTCAAGGAAAACTGCCGGAACATGGGCTATACACCAGATCAGATCCTTGCCCATGACAGCTACCTGATCAACCTGGGGCATCCGGACAGGAATGCGCGCGAAAAATCCAGGACAGCATTTGTTGATGAACTGTCACGCTGCCGTCAACTGGGACTGACCATGCTGAATTTTCATCCAGGCAGCCATTTGAATCAATCCGCAACCCCGGAGCAAAGTATCCAGGACTGCCTTAAAACCATTGCAGCGTCTTTGAACCAGGCTCTGGACAAGGTTGACAGCGTGATCGCAGTGATTGAAAACACCGCTGGACAGGGCACCAATGTCGGCAACACATTTGAGCAGATCGCCCGGATCATTGATCTGGTAGAGGACAAATCCAGGGTTGGCGTCTGCCTGGATACCTGCCATGCCCATGCAGCGGGTTATAATCTGAAATCAGAAAACGGGGTGGCGGCTTTTTTCACCGAATTTGACCGTGTGATCGGACTGAAATATCTGAAAGGCCTGCACCTGAACGATGCCAAAAAAGATCTGGCATCCAGAGTAGACCGGCACCACAGCCTGGGAGACGGCTTTATTGGCAGAGAAGTGTTCTGCCAGATTGTCTCCTCTCCATTTGTTGACAGCATCCCGATGATTCTGGAAACCCCGGTTCCGGAAAAATGGCCGGAGGAAATTCAGTTTTTAAAAACCTGCGCCGCACATCAATGACGTCCTGCTTGACCTTTGCCGAGCAATAGACTGGCACCACCTTTTTTCCGGGGTCGATCCAGAATCGTAAATCCTGCGTTTTGAGCACTTTTTGCCATATGGTTAAACTGTTCAGCAGAAACATGGAATGGCGGCTCCACCACCAAAAATTTCCCATCTGTTTTGAGAACC
>JAABSK010000304.1 GCA_011390435.1 Desulfobacteraceae bacterium
AGAACTGACTTTGAGTTTTCCTTCGCGAATCCATTTTGCATAGTATTCATAGATGTTTTTGACTTCAAACTGGTGATCAATATTGAATTTTTTCAGTCCGGCCCGGACTGAGAAGGTCACGTGCCCTCACTCGGTATTAAGATAAATTTTACTCTTGAGTTTGTCTGCCTGGTTTGCAGAGGTGGTGGTGATATGTTTCCAGGCATCGTCATCTGCCAGGAACATGCAATAGTTTTCACCGGCCCAGCCTTTGCTGCCATATGTCCAGTTCACACCGGCAAGGTGCAGGATTTTCCAGAGAGGAACCAGCTCATCCGGTTCGGTCACTGGTTCTCTGGAATTCTGGTTCAAAAAAAAATCAGCCCCTTCCTTATCGATGGGAGCCTGCATCTCTGCAAATTCCGGCTGGGCCTCCCGGTATTCTTCCAGCACATCATCGACAACAAACTCAAAGTCTTCAGGCGAGGTGCCCATGGCGCTGGTGCTGTCGTTTCTCAATGCCATGTCACACGATCCCAGGATCCCTTTGGGACGATCGTCCCTTGGCCGGAGTTTTCTGGCATTGAAAATCAGCTGCGGAATATCGATCTGCATGGGGCAGACATAGATGCAGCGCTGGCACATGGTACACATCCAGGGCCAGTCAGAGGCTGCAATCTCTTCGTCCATGCCAAGGGCGGCCATGCGCAGGAATTTTCTGGGGTCCATGTTGGTCAGGCCGGTTGCAGGGCAGCCAGAGGCACACAAACCACAGGTCAGGCAGGTGTTCAGATTGCCGTTGTTTGGCAAAAGCTTTTTCACCGTGTTTAAAAAAACGGTTTTCCGTTTATTTTTTCCAAGTTGAATGACAGTGTCTGTCATTGATCAATCCTTTCGATAATTAATGGTAATCATGTGTGCCGGTGACGACTTCGATTCCGGTTTTTTCCTGAATGATGGCAGCCAGATCCTTGGCACCGGTATACGGGCATCCTGGAACTGCATTGGCAAGACAGGAGCTGAGGTAAATTTTATCCGGTTTGATTTCAGACAGCTTTGCAGCCATCCCGATTGCCGGTACCACAGTCCGTCCAGGGCATTCACACTTGATAAAGGCAATCACCTGTGAAGGGGTTTCAAATTTTCCATCACCCATGGCAGCCGCCTTGAGACAGCGCCATTCTCCGGGGCATCCATACCCTTGATCCATATATGAGCCGCAACCGACCAGTGCAACTTTTTCCATTGATACTCCTTGTGTTTGTTTTTTCAGTGGTTTATTCATCCTGATGATCCCTCTCACATTTCAGATACAGATAGCACAATGCATGCCAGGGACAGGTGCATATAAAAAAGACATAAAATAAACAGGTTAGGAGAAAGAGCGGGAAAAACAGCGTCGATCAGTCGCAAGAATGCAACTCTCGTGAGGATCTGAGTTGTAATTTTGCGACTGATCAGAGAACAGGTCTGGAGCCATTCCGGAGACATCCAGGCATGATAAATGATCGGTCAATGGCATTTTTGCCGGCAAAGCTTTCCAGAAACTCCAGGGCATTTCCCATGACAAAGGAGATCAGTTTGATGTGGCTTTCAACGATCAAATCTGCAGGCCTTGTTGAGATTGCACCGCAGATCAGAGTGGAAATCTGATGCTGGTGAAAATCAGTGAGCATGATGTTCAAGTGGTGAGGATCAAACTTTTGATAATTTTTTTTACAGATACAGCCGTTTTTGATATCGGCAATCAACAGCGTCCTGGCTGAATCAAATACCGGCGAAATACGATTTCCCCATACTGTGACAGCGATTTTCACAATGTACCTCCATGGTTATATGGAACCAGATGTGCAAAGCCTGTGCCTGTGGCATTCGCGCATCGGAAAAAATACCTGAAGGCTAAGGTTTGATGCCCAGTTTTTTGATCCGCCTGAACAGGGTGCTTTTATGGATGCCCAGATCCCGCGCTGCAGCATTCCGGTTGTCATTGTTCCGTTCCAGAGCATCGCAGATGATTTTGATCTGGGCTGCTTTGACCGGATCCTGCTGCTCAGCCGGTTGATCAGGTATCTGGAAGGACAGGGACGGAGGCAGGTGTTTCAGGTTGATGTAGCCGTCCGGGCACAGGACAAACGCATGCTCCATGATGTTTTCAAGTTCCCGGATATTTCCCGGAAACGTGTGGGACATGAATGCCTGAAGAACGTTTTGATCAATACCCTGAATAAATTTTCCCTGGCGCATGTTCATTTTGCGGATGAAGTTTTCCACAAGAAATGGAATGTCTTCCATCCGTTGCCGCAGGGGGGGAAGGGTCAGTCGGATCACATTGATGCGGTAATACAGGTCCTGGCGGAAGCGGTTTTTTTCCACCAGGTCGGACAGCTCCTGGTTGGTGGCGGCAATGATCCGGGTATTGATGGTTTCTTTTTCAATGCCGCCCAAAGGGATGAATTCCTGCTCCTGAAGAACCCTGAGCAGGCGCACCTGGAAGGCCGGGCTGGTTTCTCCGATTTCATCCAGAAAGATGGTTCCGCTGTCTGCAAGGGAAAACTGCCCGGGTTTGTCCTTGGCTGCATGGGTGAACGCTCCTTTTTTATATCCGAACAGTTCGGACTCAAGCAGGGTATCGGGCAGGGCACCGCAGTTAATGGCCACAAAAGGCTTGTTTTTTCTGGAACTCATGTTGTGAATCGCTTTGGCCATCAATTCTTTTCCAGTTCCGGTTTCCCCTTCAATGAGCACAGAAGAGTCACTGTCGGAGATCTGGGGCAGGATGTTGAAAATATTTTTCATGGCGCCGCTGGTGCTGATCATATCTTCAACACTGACCTTTGGGGACAGCTCTTTGCGCAGCTCTTCCACCAGCGAGTGGTCCCTGAAGGTTTCAACCCCGCCGATGACATCGTTATTTTCGTCGATCAAAAGAGAGGTGGATACCGTGATGGGAATCCGTTTTTTATCACTGTTGATGATATAGGCGGTGGTGCTGATAAACGGCCGTCCCTGTTCCATGGTTTTTTTCAGTGCACAGTCTGCTTCGCACATATTGGATCTGAAAACTTCCCAGCAATGCTTGCCGATCGCTTCTTTTCTGGGAATTCCGGTGATCTCTTCGGCAGCACGGTTAAAGGAGGTGATCTCCCAGTCATAGTTAATGGTAAAAACCCCGTCTGATATGCATTCCAGGATGACTTTGGTGGTTTTTTCCGACAAAGGGCCAAATGCGTTTTTGCTGATCATATTCTGCAACTCGATTGGTGGTGTTTTGGGTGTGTATCCATGGTTGTCGTGGCGGTTGTTTTTCATTTATGTCATGGTCTGAAGCAGCCTGAAAAGTGTTTTTCTGGCAAGAATATCTCCGGAGATAACCCCGAGGACGTGATTGTCTTCAACAATGGGCATGGCAGAAATTTCCCGGGTTTCGATCTGCCGGATGCATTCCAGAATTGTGGCGTCTGGATGGCTGGTGATGACATCTGCGGTCATGATTTGGGTCAAGGGTGCATCCAGCGGCAGTTTCAATGCCATGGCCCGGGTGATGTCCCATTCTGTGACAATGCCGATGAGTTTCCCTTTTTCCGAAACCACATTCACAATGGGAACATGGGCATCCACCAGGAGTCTTGCCGCGTCTGTGATGGTTTTTTCCACAGAGATGGTGGGGGCTGCCTCCATGATATCTCTGGCAGTCCGGGACTTTTCCTTTCCTGCAATCCTCTGAACACTGATCTGTTCGGCAATT
>JAABSK010000305.1 GCA_011390435.1 Desulfobacteraceae bacterium
GATAAGCAAAGGGAATACAAAAGGCCGTATGGGCAATGACAAGGTAACCCAGGCCCGTGTAACCGGTTACGCTTTTGATCAAGGCAAAAAAAATCAGAAGGGCAACACCCGTCACAATTTCCGGAACCATCAAAGGCTGATTGATGATGGCATAAACGATATTCTGTCCCCTGAATTTTTGGGTTCTGGTGGTTGAAAGGGCTGCCATTGTCGCAGCAATTGTTGAAATGGCGGAAGCAAACGATGCAATTACAAGTGAACGAAAGGCAGATTCCTTTACCTGTTCATTTTCCCAGGCAGAAACAAACCAGTGCAGTGAAAAACCTTCCCACAAGGCGATGGAATCTCCCTGGTTAAAGGCGTATGCCATCATCGTGAAAATTGGCGCATAGAGAAAGACAAAACAGATGATGGCCATGGCTGTAAATCCGTGTTGGTGCCGTATGTCAAAGTTGTGAGTCCGTTTTTTGAATCTAAGCATAAGATTTTACCGATTTTGAAGTTAGACGGATGTATAAAAACAAAAAAATCATGGTCATCAGCAGCAAAAAGAATGACAATGCTGCACCAAGCGGCCAGTTATTTCCTTGTCCAAACTGCAGTTCGATCAGATTTCCCAGCATCATGTTCTTGCCCCCGCCCAGGATCCTGGGTGTGACATAAGCGCCCAGTGAAGGGATGAAAACAAGAATGGAGCCTGCTACAATACCCGGCCTCACAAGGGGCAGAATAATATGTTTCATGGTTTGCCATCGGCTTGCGTAGAGGTCATAGCTGGCTTCAACAAGATTGAAGTCAAACCGTTCCATGGAAGAGTAAATCGGCAGCACCATCAGCGGCAGGTATACATATAACATCCCGGCCAGAATGGCGAAATCTGTATAAAGAATCTGAAGCGGAGAATCAATGACATTAATATGGAGTAGAAAGGAATTTAAGATTCCCTGGTTACGGATAACTTCCATTATGGCAAACGTCCGGATCAGCAGATTGGTCCAGAATGGAATCGTAATCAGAAAAAGCCAGAGTGATCTTTTTCTTGCCGGTTTTGTTGCGATGAAATAAGCGGTCGGGAAACCGAAGACAAGCGTTAAAAGCGTTGTAAAAAAAGACAATTTTACGGAACGGACCAGGATTCGCAAATGCGCGTCAGACAAGCTGACTGTGTCCGTAAAAATATCCCGCTGCCAGATGACCCCCGTCCATCCTTCAAGCGAAAATTCCCAGATAACACCACTATAATCTGCCGGCGTGAGGAAGGAATAGACCAGAATAATCAGCAGCGGTCCTGAAGCAGCGAACAGCAGCAGCAACAGAGCCGGTGAAAGCATAAGCCAGCGCCGCTGTTCTTGCTTGTTTCTTTTTGCCTTTAACACGGCAGACAATTCAGGTGCGTTTTTTGACATATTGGCCGTTTTTTTAAGACCCATGATCAGTCCTTTAAAATCTGAACCGCGTTTTTTTGCAGGCCGATGTAAATATCTTTTCCAATGATCCGGTCAGCTGCCTTGTCGTCAGGGTTGTTCTGAATTCGAAGCATGAACGTTTCCCCGCTCTCAAGTTCGACTTGAAAATGCATATCCGTTCCAAAGTATACTGAATCGACCAGATGTCCCTTGAGCAGGCAATCTTTTGCATTCTCAACGAGGACCGCATGTTCGGGGCGGATAACAATGGTCACTTTTCCCTCAGGTTTAAAATCTTCCTTGATGACCGTTTCGACTTGTTTGCCAGAGGTAAGCCTAAGGGTCGCAATACCGTTATTACAGCCAATAATCTCTGCTTTCAGAAAGTTTGTTTCCCCAATAAAGTCGGCGACGAATCTTTCTGAAGGCTGCCGGTAGATTTCGTGCGGCGTACCAATCTGCAAAATTTCACCCTCATTCATGACGGCAATTCTGTCAGACATTGTCAAGGCTTCCTCCTGATCATGGGTTACAAAGATAAAGGTAATCCCGGTTTCGCTTTGAAGCCGCTTCAGCTCGATCTGCATCTCTTTTCGCAACTTCTGATCAAGTGCGGACAGGGGTTCGTCAAGCAGCAGCACTTTTGGTTTTGGCCCCAGGGCTCTGGCCAGTGCAACCCGCTGCTGCTGTCCACCCGATATTTGACTGATTTGCCGGTTTATCAGGCCTTCCATTTTAACAAGTTCCAGCATTTGGCCAACCGTTTTCTTGATTTCATTCCTGGGTTTGCCCAGCATCTCCAGGCCAAAGGCAATGTTTTCCGCTACCGTCATATGCGGAAACAGGGCATAGTTCTGGAACACCGTATTAATCATCCGTTTAAAAGGCGGGTAAGCCGTAATTTCATCTCCGTGTAAATAGATCTTCCCCTTTGTCGGGTGTTCAAATCCTGCTATCAATCTCAATATAGTTGTTTTCCCGCAGCCGGAAGGACCCAGAAGCGTGAAAAACTCATTTTCTAAAACTTCAATGGTAACATTCTCTAAGGCAACGACTTTATTTTTTCCCTGACCGTATATTTTTGTCGTATTTTCTACCCGAATTGCGATTGGAGACGTCTTTGGCTTCACTATACTCAGTACTCCCTGTTAAAAAGTGGCATGATTCAATCATTCCCAGTTCGTACTCCTCAGGAACGGAGTTTCGTTTTCTGTACTCAAGCCCCTGATCTATTTTATATGAAAATCATATTGATTTGTCCAATATATTTTATTATAAGAATAGATATATTTTTTATATCAAAAAAACAGATGGAACTTAGACATTTAAAATATTTTCTGGTTCTGGGGGAGGAGCTTCACTTTCGCAAGGCTGCCAAACGGCTGGGTATTTCTCAACCGCCATTAAGCATGCAGATAAAGGACCTGGAAGAAGAAATCGGTTTTAAGCTGTTTGACCGTAGCAGCCGCCATGTTGAATTGACCAATGCCGGCCTGAGTTTTTTTCAAGATGTCCGCAACCTGATGGAAAGCCTGAATCAATCCGTCTATAAGGCCAAGCAGGTGCAAAGCGGAATGATGGGGCGGTTGAATATCGGATTCCTTGAAATGGTCATGGATGGTTTCCTGGCCACGCTGCTCAGTAAATTCAAAGATCAGTATCCAGAGACAGTGATTTCCCTGAACGAACTCAGTTCCAATGATCAGATTGAAAAAATTAAATCCAGAGAAATTGATATCGGTTTCCTGCATCTGCACAAGCGGGAATTGCAGGGTATGGAAACCCGCACCGTGGTGAAGTCCAGATATTTACTGGCAGTTCATAATGGCCATCGTTTTTCGAAACGAAAACGGGTCTCTCTGGGTGAACTGGATGGTGAAAATATCATCATGTACCCCAGGAACATACAACCCATCCTATATGATGATTTTATGAACTGTTTTACAAGAGCGGGTTGTAAACCAAATATCAGCCATGAATCCGATGTCCAGAAAACATCTTTACTGCTGGTAGCGACAGGGATGGGCATTACCTTTGCCCCGGCTTTTTTAAAGGAAAGCTTCAATCAGGAAATTCAATATATCAAGGTCAAAGAGCCATTACCTGAGATTTATATCAAAGCGGTGTGGAACTCACACATAAAATCCGCCGTTTTGAACAAATTGGTTCAGAGTTTTTAAGGATCAATCAGTCTTTCAGGGCATGAATCCGTTTGATATCTTCAGACCTGCCCAGCATCATTAATATGTCACTGTCCTTAATCACGAAATCCGGGTGGGGAACCAGGATAAAATTTTCAGGCACCAGTTCTTTG
>JAABSK010000306.1 GCA_011390435.1 Desulfobacteraceae bacterium
CGGTTAAATTCAGCCACCGATTTTCAAATTCTTCTGTTTTTGTTCGATGCTCACTGTTTTGCAGGAGTTCATCTGATAGTTCCCGTAAAAAAGACAGGGGCCATTTTTGTTTGGGCCTGCCGGTGACGTCGGCTATCTTTTTAATAATCCCGGTCACCGGTGAATCGCCTTTTTGTCCTTTTTGCACACTGGCATTAAAGGCTTCTTTCACTGTCTTGCGTGCCTCTGACACAAGGCTATCATCAAACACTTCTGTTTCTTTTACATCAGATACCGGTGCATTGGCCCTTAAATTAAAATTCAGTTTCCAGATATGATCACTAATCAATGATTTACAAACAATGGCAAGGGTGCCTGTCTCGGTATACTCGCCTTCAATGGACACGGGAACTGCCTGTTGGCTTCCTTTTTTTCCAAAATTAATCACAGTATCCAGTGACGGCAGTTGAGACAGGGAGTCATCAATGGGAATAATATCTCCGGACACATCGCCACTGCGATAGCTTGAACTGTATACATCAAAAGATACCGGGGTATTGGCAACCACCGTAATATTTTTATCAGTAAGCTGAAAACGAGAGCCTTCATCCAGGCCCCGTTCCACAAGACACACCGCTTCATTCCGGGCGTTATCCGTGCCGGCAAAACCAAGGTAATAACTTCTTGGGCTCCCGCTGCCGACCTTAACCCCTGCCCCTGTTTTTGCCAGGCCATAATAAGACGCCCCCAAAGCAACCGCTAAATCGGGGTCCGGATTCTCAAGAATATTCGGCAATGACGCATCTGATTCTCCAAACCAGTGCCGGATGGCTTGTCTGATTTTTTCTGTGATAATGGCCGGTTTTAATGACCCGCCGTTAAACAGGATGTGGTCCGGCGTTTGTTTTGGACCCACGGCTTTTTCCACTGCCGCTTTATGATGCTCCAGAAACCAGCCAAGATGTTTGGTCATAGCAGGTTCCTGCTCATAGGGAAGCCCAAATTCACTAATGCCTTTTTTGGCTTTTACGTTAATTTTATCTGCTGGTGTAAAGGCTGAAAAAAAGCCTTCCAGAACAACGTCTTCGATCATGTCCCGGGTCAGTTGCGCTGAAACAGTGCCGCCGATCAGAGAGCTGCCTTCGCCCATCAGGATAATCCTGCTGGCGTCTTTTTCACCGCTTAAAATCACCTCTTTTGCCTGACGGCACTGGTGACAGAGCATTTTCCATTTATCGCCGGTGAGTTTTCCGGCTTTTTTACCAAAGGCCATCTGCATGCGCCTGGCCAGGGCAAGATCAATATTGTCCCCGCCCAGAATTAAATGGTCTCCCACTGCAATTCTTTCAAAACGCGGGGTCCCCTCGGTTTCTCTGAGGGTGATCAGTGTAAAGTCGGTGGTACCGCCCCCGACATCACACACCAGAATCAACTCGCCGGGTTTAACGTATTGGTCCCAATCCTTTTCGTGTTTGATCAGCCAGCTATAAAAGGCTGCCAGCGGTTCTTCCAGCAGGATCGGCTCTTTGATGCCGGCCATGTGGGCCGCATCAATGGTCAGTTCCCGGGCAACTTCATCAAAGGAGGCCGGGACTGTGACCACAACCAGTTGATTTTCCAGAAAGCACTCTTCAGCATCCTTCTGGTCTACATTCCACGTTCGTTTAATATGATTCAGGTAAGCGGCCGTGGCCTCAACCGGTGACACTTTTTCAACATCACCTGAACTCCCCCAGGGAAGCATTTTCGCTTTTCGGTCTGCCTTGTCGTGGCAAAGCCAGCTTTTTGCTGATGAAACCAGCCTGGCCGGTACTTTCGCACCGTGATCACGGGCAAAGACGCCGGCAAAATAATTATCTTTTTTTTGGAAAGGATGGATGACCGCATCTGCTGATATATCGTATTGACCCGGAATGTATAAAAAAGACGGCAGGACCTTCTCCCGCTTCAGCTCCCCTGCGCCTGTCAGCTGATGAACCGGATACACATGAATGGTTCTGTCAGAAGCATCGGACAGATCAACATACGATACTGCCGAGTTGGTGGTTCCCAGATCGATGCCTATAATATATCGGTATTGATTATGATTCAAAATCGTCCCTTTCCCGTACATTGAATGCCAGTTTCCATCGTTGTTCGCTGTTTTCTTTGGACACACACCAAAATTCAAGGGTACCTGTTTCTGTTACTTTAATTCGTATCGATACTGGAATCGCTGTGCCATATTCTCCTTCCAGAGTGGTTTCCAGGGTGGTGACATCTGTAATTTCATCGTCGTCCCAGTCTTCCACAATGGTTCCGGTGACATCATCATGTCTGATTGTGGACGCCATTAAATCAAAAACCACATCTTCACCAGTGACGATTACAAACGCCTGATCTTCAATCAAAGCTTCGTCCCCTTCTTCCATGCCAAACGGAGCCACACATAATGCTTTGATGGGTGCTGGCATGCCCGGAATGGCCGGCATTGAAGATTCAATTGACACATAATAAGAACGGGCCAGCCCACTTCGAATGCGAATCCCGGCGCCATTACGGGCAAGACCATAAGCGGCTGCCCCTCTTGCCACTGAAAGATCAAAATTATCTGATGCCAGTTCCCGGATGGCTGCGGGGGTCGCTGTCCACTGTGACACTGTATCTTTAATTCTTTTTCTCACCTCGCCAGCTTTCATAATACCGCCGTTAAACAAAATCACATTGGGAAGCTGCGCCTGCCCGGAATCGGTTTCATCAGTCTGTTGATTGGCAGCAACAAATTGTGCCAGGTGTTTTGTGATAGCAGGATCGCTTTCATAGGAGAGTCCCAGCTCACGAATCCCGGTTTTCCGTCCTTTTTCAGGGATAGTTTCAAGATCGCACTCCGGCAAAAAACCATTAATGACAATATCAATGACCTCTGATTTCAACAGATCTGTTTTAATGGTTCCCCCAATCAAAAAGCTTCCTGTTCCCAGAATCGTGATCGGGCACTGTTCTGTTGTGTCATCTGCCAGGAGTTTTTCTTTTGCCTCCCGACAGGTCTGAATAAGCCCGGCCATTTGGCTGGCATTGAGTTTTTTTCCTTTTTTACCGAGCTTCTGACGGACAAACCATGCCAAAGCAAGATCGATATTATCACCTCCGACCAGCAGGTGGTTTCCGACAGCAATTCTGTCAAGTTCCATGTCGCCGTCATTGTCCCGGACAGCAATTAAACTAAAATCGGTTGTCCCTCCCCCCACGTCACAGACAAGCACTCTATCACCCGGCTGAACAGCGTCCCGCCATTTATCTCCGGCTGCCTCTATCCATGAATAAAATGCAGCCTGGGGTTCTTCGAGCAGTGTCACATTGCGAAGACCCGCTTTTTCTGCTGCCTGGACGGTCAGCTCTCTTGCGACAGCATCAAAAGAGGCTGGAATGGTCAGATAAATATCCTGATTTTCAAGCTTATCAGCCTCGTCATTGTGGGCCATTTCATGGTTCCACGCATCCCGGATATGTTTGAGAATAGCAGCAGACGCATCAACGGGTGATATTTTTGAAACCGACTCAGGCCCGGCCCAGGGCAGCACGGGTTTGGTTCTGTCAATGAGCGTATGGCACAACCATGATTTTGCAGAAGAGACCAGCCGGGCCGGAATCTCAGCCCCTCTTTTTTTAGCAAAAGTACCAATCGCCGTTGTATTATCCGGATCCCA
>JAABSK010000307.1:0-716 GCA_011390435.1 Desulfobacteraceae bacterium
TTTAAAATAGGGGGGCTTTTTGATATAGGTGGAAGCCTTATCCCAGGCAAAGGTAACACTCCGGGCCACTGTGAGCGCTTTCCAGAAGGCATCGCCTGAAAAAATCTGTGCATATTCAGATGCAAAGTATTCAGGCTTTACATGTTTCCGGATCAGGTCTGCAATCTCCTGGTTCTTCGGCCAGATCTCTTCCAGAAAAACCGGCTTCCCATTGGGGTCCATGGCCACAGGGCTGGTGACCAGGTCAACATCGATACGTCCGGCAATGGCAAAGGCGATGACCAGCAGAGGAGATGCAAGAAAATTGCCTTTTACCCGCTGGTGGATTCTGGCCTCGAAATTTCTGTTCCCGGACAATACCGCGGCAACCGTAAGATCATCGGCAGCAATGGCTTCTTCGATCCGGGGATGCAAAGGACCGCTGTTGCCGATGCAGGTGGTGCAGCCGTACCCTGCCACATGAAATCCCAGGGCCTCAAGATAGGGCAGCAGGCCGGCATCTTTGAGATAATCCTTCACAACTTTTGACCCGGGCACAAGGGAGGTCTTGACATGGGGTCTGACCCTGAGGCCTTTTTTCACCGCATTTTTCGCAAGCAGGCCTGCACCGATAAGCACTGACGGATTCGAAGTGTTGGTACATGAGGTAATGGCCGCGATGACGATACTGCCGTCACCGATTTCTGTCCGGGTGCCGTTCAGATCAATGGTCACCG
>JAABSK010000307.1:726-3632 GCA_011390435.1 Desulfobacteraceae bacterium
TCCCGGCTGGCCGTACATCCGGATTCATCAAGAAACTGGGAAAGGTTATCAAGGCTTGTATCCCGTTCGTGCCTGCATGAAAGCAGCCGGGAAAAGCTGGATGCCACTTCGTTGAGCACCACCCTGTCCTGGGGCCGTGACGGCCCGGCCAGGCACGGCACCACAGCAGACAGGTCCACCTCCACCACATCAGTATATGCAATGGCTTCTTTGCCTGTGTAAAAAAGGCCTGCTGCCAGGGCATACGCTTCGGCCATCACCGCCTGTTCTTTTCTGGCGGTCATTGCAAGATACTGAATGGTGTTTTCATCCACAGGGAAAAACCCCATGGTGGCGCCGTATTCAGGCGACATATTGGCAATGGTGGCCCGGTCGGTCACATTGAGCTGCTTTACACCCGGGCCGAAGAACTCGACAAATTTTTCCACCACATTGTATTCGCGCAGGATCTCGGTGATGGTGAGCACCAGATCGGTTGCGGTTACACCGGGTTTCAGGCTGCCTGTGAGTTTCACCCCGATCACCTCGGGGATGGACATGGAATAGGGCTGTCCCAGCATCACGGCTTCCGCTTCGATACCACCGACGCCCCATCCCATGATGCCGACACCGTTGATCATGGTGGTATGGGAGTCAGTGCCCACAAGGGAATCAGGAAACAGGAGCGGTCTGCCGCCGCCGGCATCATCCTGCATCACCACACGGCCCAGATATTCCAGATTGACCTGGTGGCAGATGCCTGAGTTGGGGGGGACCACCTGGAAGTTGTCAAAGCTCATCTGGGCCCACTTGAGCAGTTTATACCGCTCTGTGTTGCGGGTGTACTCCATCTCCACATTGTCGGTGATGGCGGTGTCAGTGCCGTAAAAGTCCAGCTGGACCGAATGGTCCACAATCAGCTCCACCGGAATCAGGGGGTTTATGGATGCCGGGTTACCGCCGGCTTTTTGTACCGCATCCCGCATGGCTGCCAGATCCACCACCGCAGGCACACCTGTAAAATCCTGCATCAACACCCGGGCAGGGTGGTGGGGAATTTCCACAGGCGCATCATAGTGCTTTTTCCAGTTGGCAATGGCCATGAGGTCGGCCTGGGTGACAATGTTTCCATCAAGTTTTCGCAACAGGTTTTCAACGAGAATCCGGATGGAAAACGGCAGCCTGCCGATATCGGCCAGTCCCTGCTCCTCGAGCCGGCGGATGTCGTAAAATTCATATTCCTGATTGTCAATGAAGAGGGTTTTTACATAGTCTTTTTTCTGCATATGTATTGTATCCTTTTTGTTAATGTAAAGGGTTGATGCAAAAGTTGCTTCCAACAGCCGGCAGCGTCCAGGGGAAAAGATCTCATTGACTGATCTGTTTATGAAACCACAAACACAAAGATTCAACAAGAAAAAATTTTGTCCATATCCGGCAGATCTGTCCGGATGGCTGTTCTGTCCGTCTGCAAAATATTTGTGACATGGTGAAATTCATCTGGATATTTGCAGGTAGCCAACAAGGCATGGTCAATATACCGAACATTTCATCTGCTTGCAATTGCCCTGTGACAATCTTCCAACTGCCTTGCTTTTTTGAAAAAACCGGGTATGATACCCCCAAAAATAAAAGTGGGTTCCGATCTGAAAAGGTTCTGACAAAGGAGGAGTGCATGGGGTTTGGCAAAAAGCTGTATCTGGGGTCTCTGGGAGCGATTCTGATCACCATTCTGATCATTGCGGGGGTGAATTTTGTCCAGAGCAAACAATCGTTTCTGGCCAGGGGAAAGGCAGGGATTCAGAGTGTGTCAAATGTGCTTTTAAAAACTATTGAGACCCGATATGCCCTGCAGCAGGATAAGATGGCGGCTGATATGGGCATGCTCACATCTGAAAGCCAGGCAGCGGGTAAGCCCGTGGTGGTGAAAGCCAGAACTGTTGATATGCAGATATCAGATATACAGACACAGGAAACGGCTTCCCTCACCATCCCCAAGCTTATTTTCGGACTGGAATTTGTCACCGGAGAGTACGTTATCGTGGATAAGGTGGGCCGGTTCAGTGATGCGGAAATTGCCATCTTTCAGATGTTTGACAACAAATTGATCAAGGTTTCCACCAGCAGGGAAAATGAAGATGGGTCCCGGCCTGTGGGAACATATTACGGGCCCGACAGCCAGGCGTTTGCGGCGGTTGACGCGGGCAATCCCCATGAAATGCTGACAGGGACCGGTAAAGATATGGCCCTGCAGAGGTTTGCACCGTTTCGAGAATCCATTGACCAGAAAATTGCGGGGGCCTACAATGTTGTCAGCCCGATTCTGACCCCTGACCTGAAGGAACTGATTCAGGAGATTACGGTAAACGGAAGCGGGTATTGCTTTGTGGCAGATGCCGACGGCAGGATTCTGGTTCATCCGGATGCAGCGGTTGCCGGACAAAAGGTCCAGAGCTTCACCAATGGCGATTCCGTGCTTGAAACAGAAGCCGGGTTTGTCGACTTTCAGCATGGGGACCAGACCTATTATGCCTTTGTCAATTATTTTACACCCTGGGACCTTTTCTTTGTGGTGGCGGTCTCTGAAGCGGAACTCATGGCCGGAGTCAACCGGCAGATCATCACCAGCGCCGGGATCAGCGGACTTATCGCCCTTCTGATCGGCGCTTTGATCATTGCGGTGATGAACCGGCAGCTCATGACCCATATGAAGGGTATGGCTGATCTGGCCCGGGCAGTGGCAGAAGGAGATTTTCAGCATTCCTTTTCCTATAAGGCCAAAGATGCCATCAGAGATACGGTGACATCCATGAATGACATGGTGGCCGGCCTGGCTGCCATGGTCAGGGATCTCAATGCAGGGGTGGATACCTTGAGTGATGCATCCGGCGAGCTGAACCGGATTTCAGATGACATGGGTGCGGGGG
>JAABSK010000031.1 GCA_011390435.1 Desulfobacteraceae bacterium
AATGTAATCGAACGGGCGGTTGCTTTGGAAAACACCGATGTGATCCGGCCGGAATCGCTTCCGGATCACATCACCCAGCTGGTTGTTGAAACTTACCGGAGACTTCCCGACGGCAGTCTGCCAACCCTCAAAGACCAGGAAAAAAAATATATCCAGTGGGTGCTGGAAAAAACCAACTGGAACAAGACCCGGGCAGCCGAAATCATGGAAATCGACAGGGTCTCCCTGTGGCGGAAAATCAAGGCCTTTAACCTGGAATGATTGCCAGCAAAGCTGTCATGAACATTTCTGGTTCAATTTAAAAGATTCGTTAAAGATATCCAGCAGCTTGACATTCTGCTTTGCCATCATGACGCAGTTTCCGCTGATGGCATAAAATAAGATGCTCAGCCGCGTTTTTGAGGAATCATTCCGGATACGCTCAATCTGATTGAGGTTGAAATCATCCACCAGCTCTCTTAAATAATGAAACTGTTCAACTGCGTCCTGGCAGTCCACGATCTGTTTGGTTCTAAATGCGGTCTCCACAATCAGGATGATGTTTAAAAAGACTTTTTTGATCTCCTTGAGTTCGGCAATCTGGACATCCAGCAGGCCGGTGTGGCGGTTGCTGACATGCAGGCTAGATCGTACAACCGTATCTCTGTATCCATCGGACAATTTCTGCAGCCGGCGGATAATCTGGTAATAGTTGTAGGAAACCGTGCAGTCTCCCTTGGACAAAAGCCTGAGCACCTTGAATATATTGGCGATGATGATATTGGTGCTGGCCTGGATGTGCTTGGTGTGTTTGCGCTGTTCCCGGAGGGTATCTGCATTCTGCTCAAACAGCGCATCAAATGTCACGTCAAATGATTCTCTGATGCCTTTGAGCAGAAATGCCATGTGATCAAAGGTCTGGGACATGGATTCATTGAAGTCCTTCACCTGGTGAAGGTTATAAATATGCATTTCTGCTTTGTTTTTCTGGCTGTCTTTATGCTTCTGGTGGTTTTTCCAGATGATGAATCCGGAAACAGCAACCAGGATCAGAAATCCCGCAATTTCCAGATAGAACAGAATATTGGCAAAGGTGAACGCGACAGCAAAGGCAATGAAAGCTGTCAGAAACCAGCCGCCGATAACGGTTAATACACCGGTTACCCGGTACACCGCGCTTTCCCGTCCCCAGGCCTGGTCTGAAAAGCTGCTGCCCATGGCCACCATGAATGTGACATAAGTGGTGGAAAGCGGCAGTTTTAATGAGGTGGCAAAGGAGACAACCGCACTGGCCACCATCAGGTTGACAGATGCCCGGACCAGGTCAAATGAAGGCTTTTCCGTGTGGCTCAGGTGTGTATATTCAACAACCGGTGCAAGTCGTTTTGATACAATGGCCCGGACAGGCTCAGGTGTTACCTGCCGGACAGCGCTGAACACTGTATCAAAAAGGTTCACGATCTTTCTGGACAGCCAGATGGATTCAAATTTTTCATTGCCTTCGTCCTGCTGTCCCAGACGGATTTCAGTTTCTGTGACGGTTTTTGCTTTTTTGGACAGCCACAGGGTGACCACCATGATGGCGCCGGCCAGCAGCAGGATCGATGTCTGGGATCGGACTGCCTTGCTCAATGCGGTCATGGGAATGTTGAGCGGATCACCTGAAGCCAGGGCTGTCTGAAAGGCATTCAATCCAGCCAGTGGAACACCGATGAAATTCACCAGGTCATTGGCGGCAAAGGCCATGGCCAGAGCAAAGGTGCCGATCAGTACAATGGGTTTAAGAATATTGACGTTGAAAAGCGAAATCAGAATCTGGAACAGGACCGCACTCACCACAAAGATTCCAGCCATGATCAGGCCCATATGGGTCTGAATCCAGAAGATGGACTGCGCATCCATAAAGGTGGCCCCTTTGGTGCCTTTGACCAGGATAAAAAAACTGATGGTGGCCATGGCCACGCCACCCCATAATGCCCCATATTTTTTCAGCCGTTTTTGATAATCAAAGGTAAAAATCAGCCGGGAGATGAATTGCATCACTGCCCCGGAGAAGAATGCCACCACGATGGACAGCAGGATACCGCCGATAATGGCCATGGCCTTGGCTGTGTTGATATAGTCCCACAGGGCCATGGTCGAGCCGGTATTGATGGTGATTTTAATGAGGGCAAAGGCAACTGCAGCACCGAGCAGTTCAAACACAATGGACACTGTGGTGGAAGTCGGCAGACCATGGGTGTTGAACAGGTCCAGCAGCAGGATATCGGTCATCATGACCGCCAGAAAAATGGTCAGCAGCTCTGGCATGGTAAAGAACTGGGGGTGGAAGATTCCTTTTCGGGCCACTTCCATCATTCCGCCGGAAAAAGTGACTCCTGCAAGAATGCCGAGGCTGGCAATCGTCATGATAATGAAAAACGGAGCTGCTTTTGAACCAATCGATGAATTCAAAAAGTTGACTGCGTCATTGGTCACTCCGACCACCAGGTCAAAAACAGCCACCAGCAGAAGCATGGTGACAATGACGTAACAAAATTCTATAGCCATAGTGTTATTTTCTCTTTTTTTATATCGTGTTTTGTTTTCATTTAAATAATCGGCCCTGATCCTAACATAATCTTCACAAAAGGATAACCCTTATTTATCGATTTTCAGTGTCAGAAAACGGTTTTAACGGAGGTGGGTTTGACTGCAGTGATAAAATCATGTCATATACTTTTTTTCTGGGAAGGCTGAACTCTTCAGCCACCGCCTTTGCCAGCCGGGATGTCTGCATGTCTGTTTCAGCCATTTGCTGGATCAGTATCTGCCTGAGGTGTTCATCCTCCACAACTGGCGGTGTGTCCGAGGCCCCCTGGACCAGAAGGGTGCATTCCCCTTTGATCACACTCCGGGTTTCAAGTGTGTCATAAATGTCAGACAGGGTTCCCCGGAGATATTCTTCATGCAGTTTGGTGATTTCCCGCCCCAGGCAGGCCATGCGGTTGCCCAGGATATCGATCAGCACTGCCACAAGAGCGCTGATGCGCCGGGGAGACTCATAAAAGATCAGTGTGGCTGACAGCCTGGACAGGCGGGCGATGGCCTGTTGCTGTTTCTGTTTTTTTCTGGGGGGAAATCCCATAAAAAAAAAGGTATCCGTGGGCAGGCCTGAGACACTCAGTGCAGCAGCAGCAGCATTGCAGCCAGGAATGGGAATCACGGCAATACCGGCTTTTGCAGCTTCACTGACCAGAAAATACCCCGGATCTGAAATACAGGGCGTCCCGGCATCCGATATCAGTGCGATATTTTTACCGCAGTTCAATTGTTCGATCAATCCTTTTGTTTTGGCGGTTTCATTGTGTTCGTGGCAGGAGATCATCCGGGTCTGTATCTGGTAATGATCCAGCAGCCGTCTTGAATGGCGGGTATCTTCAGCAGCAATCAGGTCTGCCTTTGTCAGGGTTTTAACAGCCCTGACAGTCATATCTTCCAGATTTCCAATGGGGGTTGCCACGATATACAGCGTGCCGGGTGATGTTTGGGAAGTCATGGATTTAAGCGGCTGGAAATGCATTTTTAATCAGGTTGATCTGGGGTGTGCCACTGCGGCCTGCTTTTATGAACACTTCAACGACATCAAAGCGTATCGGTCTGGGGGGGGCAGAAGGATTTTTTTTCAGGTAATATTGTGCACCCTGAATGATTTTATACTGTTTTGCAGGAGTGATTGATTCTTTTGGCAATCCTTTTTTCAGGCTGGACCGTGTTTTGACTTCAATAAAACACAAGGTGTTTTTTTCTTCGGCAATGATATCGATTTCACACGACCGGGTACGGAAGTTGGTTTCAAGAATGCAAAATCCGCTGGATTTCAGAAACGATACCGCCACTGCCTCTCCTGCCACTCCAAGTTTGGTGGTTTTATCTGTCACCTGCTGCCTCCTGCCGACGGGGCGGCAGCCTTTGCTGCGACACCCCTGAATGTCCGGCGGTGAACCGGGCTGGGGCCATATCGGCAGATTGCTGCTTTATGGGCTTTTGTGGGATAGCCCTTGTGCTGGATAAAATGATACATTGGATAGGTGTGGTGAAGTGCTTCCATCATCTGATCCCGGGTGACCTTGGCCACAATGGAGGCGGCAGCAATCGAAATGCTTTTTGAATCTCCTTTGATTACCGGCAACTGGTCAACCGGGTGATCAATGGTGAATTTTCCGTCGATCAATAGATAATCCGGTGTGATGGACAGGTTGTCCACGGCCCGCCGCATGGATAAAAGGGATGCCTGGAGAATGTTGATCTGATCAATCTCTTCATGGGAAGCGGAACCAACGCCAACAGCAAGCGCCTGCGTTTGAATCAACGGAAAAAGAAAGCGCCGCTGTTTTTCCGACAGTTTTTTTGAATCATTGATCCCGTTCAAATCAAAATCATCCGGAAGAATCACCGCAGCAGACACGACAGGACCGGCAAGGGGACCCCTGCCGGCCTCATCAACACCTGCAACAACGCGATACCCACAGGTTTTTGCCTTGTGTTCAAAATCCCACATCAGCAATGCCTTTAAAGGTATTTATGCGAACCGTTTTTCTTTGATCCGGGCGGCTTTTCCACGCAGATTTCTCAGGTAATACAATTTGGACCGCCTGACCCGGCCTTTGCTTACCACTTCAATCTGATCAATGATCGGAGAGTACAGGGGAAAGATTCTTTCAACCCCCACACCACCGGAAATTTTTCGAACGGTAAACCGTGCGCTGGCAAACCCTTTTGTCTTCTTGATCACCACGCCCTGAAATACCTGGATTCGCTCTTTTTCACCTTCTCTGATTTTTACATGAACCTTTACAGTATCCCCTGATGTAAAATCAGGGATATCAAGACGCAATTGTTCTTTTTCCAAATTTTCAATGATATTGCTCATTTCATCCTCCTTGAGTCTTCCCGTTCGGCAGATCAGAACACTTGGGTTTACCTGCCATTGATAATCCTGTCTAAATATATGGATGCGGCAGACCTTACAGACAGGTGGTTATATTCAAAAGCCCCGCATATGGGGTCAAGAATGTGATCACATGCTGCTATCAGTTCATCTGCCAGTCCCCATGCCGTTCCAAAAACAAGGACATGGGATGCATCGGTTTCTAGTTCTTTTTTCAGCTGACTCATGTCAATCGAGCCGTCTGTTTTTTTTGCACTGGTGGCAATGGTTACCACCGGTTTTTTTTCATTTTCCGCCAGCCATTCCATCATGGCTTCAAATGACGGGGTCACGCGGATCAGCTCCAGGGCATCTTTCCGGAACGGGTTGAGCGTTCCGCCCACACCCTTTGTCCAGTGCTGGATCACTTCAGAAGCAATCCTGGCCTGATCATCATAGGGGGTGACCACAAAAAACCCTTTGACGCCAAAGGTGATGGATGCCCGTGCAATATCATGCATATCAATGGTTGTCAGGGCAGATCCAATGGGCTGACCTTTTTTGTTCATCACCGGAAAATGGATCAGGGCCACGTACAGGTCACTTGTTAACAATGTCTGAAAGCTCCCGGCACCATTGTTTCACAATCTGTTTTTCCTCATCATCCAGCGGGTGCTGATCAAAAAGATCCGGCCGCTTTAAAAAAGTCCGCTGGAGTGCGGAGCGTTTTCTCCATTTCTGAATCTTTTCATGGTTTCCAGACAGCAATATATCGGGCACGTGCTGGTTGTGAAACGTTTCCGGCCGGGTATATTGGGCATATTCAAGCCGGTGACCGGAAAATGAATCAGACCGGCTGGACTCACAACTTCCCAGCACACCAGGTATCAACCGGGTCACTGAATCCATGATCACCATGGCCGCAAGCTCTCCTCCGGTCATGACATAATCCCCGATGGACAGTTCCAGATCAACCAGAGCGGCATATACCCGTTCATCAATGCCTTCATACCGGCCGCAGATAAAAATCAATCCATGATCATTTTTGGCCATTTTATGGGCCATCTGTTGCGTGAACACCTGCCCTTGTGGACTCATGAGCACAACCCGTGCATCCGGCTGCTGCTGCTTTGCCGCCAGAACCGCTGCCTCAAGAATGTCCGGCTTCATGACCATGCCGCTTCCCCCGCCATAGGGCCGGTCATCCACGGTATGGTGCCGATCAAATGCAAAATCCCGGATATTGACGCTCTTGCCGGATATCAGCTGTTTGTCCATCCCCCGGGCCATCATTCCATGATTGAAAAAGGCGGATAGAAGATCGGGAAACAGGGTCAATACGGTAAAATCCATCAATAATCCTCTGGCAGCGTGGTCTTCAGGATATTGGCCTGGATGTCAACCGATGCCACAAAGTGCTTCTGCATCGGCACCAGGGTTTCGGTGTTTTCCGCTTTGACCACCAGAATGTCATTGGCCCCGGTGGGAAAGATCCGGATGATTTTACCGATAAATCCCCGTTGATGATCAAAAACATCCATTCCGTATAGATCTTCCCAGTACCAGGTGTCTGCTTCAGGCTCAGGCAATTGGTCCCGATGGATCAGAATGTCGCAGCCCACAAGCGGTTCTGCCTGATCCCGGTGTTCAATTCCATCAAGCATCAGCAGAACACCTTTTTTATAAGGCTTGGCGTCAAGGATTTCAAACAGATGCCCGTCAGTACGGTTTTCTGATTTTAAAAGAACAGTCTTGCCCGGACAAAACGAATCAATAGACTGGGCGTAAGACCAGACCTTAAGGTTTCCGCCGAGTCCGTGAACTCCGGTTACCCTGCCAATGGTAAACGAAGATGTTTTCCCCATTTTTATTCAATAATCTCGAGAACCGTGCGTTTTTTAAGTTTGGTGGATGCTGCACTTAAAATTGTCCGCATTGCTCTGGCTGATCGTCCCTGTTTGCCGATAACTTTGCCCAGATCCTCTTTGGCCACTTTTAATTCCAGAACCGATGTCTGATCACCATTGACTTCTGAAACATGAACCTGGTCAGGATTATCCACAAGCGCTTTTGCAATGTATTCCACCAACTCTTTCATAACCGCGTCTCCTTAAAATAATGGGGGATTGAGAATTCAGGCTGCCGGCAATTCAAACCGCATATCAGTTCAGGGTTACACCTTGACGCTTTAAAATGCTCTGGACAGTGGTGGTGGGCTGCGCCCCAACACCCAGCCAGTGCTTGATTCTCTCTTCTTTCAGTGTGACAGCAGCAGGCTCAACCATTGGGTTGTAAGTCCCCAGCAGCTCAAGAAAACGCCCGTCTCTCGGACTTTCAACATCTGCTGCCACGATTCTGTAAAACGGTTTTTTCTTTGTGCCTTTTCGGGTCAATCTGATTTTTACGGCCATATTCTTTTTTCTCTCCTTAAAATGGCAGCATGTTCTTGAGTGAACGCATGCCGCCTTTATTAAACTTCTTGATCATTTTCATGGACTGGGTGTAGCTTTTTAACAGCTTGTTGACATCCTGTACCGTGGTTCCGCTTCCCTGGGCAATCCGTTTTTTTCTCGAGCCTTTGATGATGGCGTGTATCCGCCGTTCTTCCGGCGTCATGGAGTTGATGATTGCCTCAATCTTTACAAATTCCTTGTCACTGATATTCAAGCCTTTGAGCTGCTTTTTATTGATCCCCGGCAGCATCCCCAGGATATCCTTGATCGAGCCCATTTTCCGAACAGACCCCATCTGGTTTTTAAAATCTTCCAGGGTAAAGGCATTTTTCCGTAATTTTTTCTCAAGCGCTTTTGCTTCCTTCTGGTCCACAGCATCCTGAGCTTTTTCAATGAAAGACAAGGTGTCTCCCATTCCCAGGATTCTGGAGGCCATCCGGTCCGGATGAAACGCTTCAAGTGCAGTTGATTTTTCACCCACACCGATGAATTTCAGGGGTTTGCCGGTTACCGCCTTGATGGAAAGGGCAGCCCCGCCCCGGGCATCGCCATCCATCTTGGTCAGAATCACCCCGTTGATGTCCAGCGCTTTGTCAAAGGCACTGGCAATATTGACGGAATCCTGGCCGGTCATGGCATCAGCCACAAGCAGGATTTCAGTCGGGTTGATTCCCTTTTTAATCCCCTTGAGCTCATCCATTAACGCCTCGTCCAGATGCAGACGTCCTGCCGTATCCAGAATCAGGGTGTCACACCCATGTTCCCGTGCGGCCAACCGTGCGTCCTGGCAGATTTTTAACGGCGTCATATCGGTTGTGGACTGAAAAACCGGTACTTCAAGCTGACTGCCGATCTTTTTGAGCTGGTCAATGGCAGCCGGCCGGTACACATCCACCGGCACCAGAAAGGGTTTTCTGCCCTCTTTTCTCAAATAAAGGGCCAGCTTTCCTGCGGTTGTTGTCTTGCCTGACCCCTGAAGCCCGATGAGCATGACAGATGCCGGGGATTTTCCATCAAGGTCCAGCCCCTGATGTTCAGATCCCATCATCCGGGCAAATTCATCATTTACAATCTTGATGACCTGCTGTCCGGGTGTCAGGCTCTGCATGACCTCCTGACCCAGGGCCCTGCTCTTTATATCTGAAATGACAGATTTTGCAACCTTATAATTGACATCGGCCTCCAGCAGTGCCATTCTTACCTGCTTGAGACCGTCTTCAATGTTTTTTTCGTTCAGGGTGCCATGGCCCTTCAGTTTTTTAAAGACTGAATCCAGCCTGTCACTCAAATTATCAAACATACAGCATGCAACCTCAAAATATCAAATCAAATCATTGAAATTAGTATATATTCCGTGATATGTCAAGAATTTATTAGAAACGGACAGATAAAATTATATGGAAAACATACTGAATTTTACCCGGGAATCTCTTGCCGTCTGGCTTGATGCTAAAGGCATACGGCCATTCAGGGCCAATCAGATTTTCAAGTGGATTTACCTTCGACAGGCCAATGGCTTTGATCAGATGACCGATCTTTCAAAGGCACTCCGCCAGACCCTGAACGACCACTTTGATCTTCCGCGGCTGGTGCTGGAAAGCCGCCTGATTTCATCCGACGGCACACAAAAGTTTTTATACCGTCTGGCAGACGGTCACGATATTGAATCGGTACTGATTCCGGAAAAGGACCATTTTACTGTGTGCATTTCCTCCCAGGTGGGGTGTGCACAGGGCTGCCGATTCTGCCTGACTGCAAAAGACGGACTGGTGCGGAACCTGACCATGGCGGAAATTGTTGCCCAGGTCCGGGACGCCAGATACGATCTGGCACAAAAGGGCATTGATCCGCTGCAGTTGTCCAATATTGTTTTTATGGGAATGGGAGAGCCGCTGGCGAATTACAGAAATGTCATTGAGGCCCTGAAAATTTTAACGGATACCGATTTTGGCCTCAAATTTGCCACCCGCCGTATCACTGTGTCCACCTGTGGACTGGTGCCGAAGATCACCCGGCTGGGACAGGATACAGACGTCAATCTGGCAATTTCCCTGAATGCAACCACTGATACGGTCAGGAACCAACTGATGCCGGTGAACAGAACCTATCCGCTGGCAGAGCTGCTAACAGCCTGCAGGACATTCAGCATGAAACCCAGAAACAAGATCACGTTTGAATATATTCTGATCAAAGGGGTGAATGACACCCTGGCAGATGCACAGCGTCTGGTGAAACTGCTGGAACCAATCAAGGCAAAGGTGAACCTGATTCCGTTTAACCCCCATCCGGGCTCCCAATTTGATCGTCCTTCCAAAGCGCGTATGGATGCATTTTTAACCCATCTGCTCGACTGTAACATGACCGCGATTACCCGTAAAAGCAAGGGGGCGGATATCCTGGCTGCCTGCGGTCAGCTGCGGTCAACCCGAAACGCCTGATCTGTTTTAATGGAATGATGAAATCATCAGGGGTCGGAAATGATCCGTGTTGAGGCTTTTTACTGTCACAACAGATGTGGTGCCCCTCTGACGGATCACCACCCGGGACAGTTCACCCGGCCTGGATTTGGTGTAGGCAGTGCAGATCATGGCGGCTGTCTGGAGATTTTCCGGGGTCAGACAGCCGGTGACAATGACATCCGGACTTGCCAGGGTTTCATGGCGGAGGTGGGCCTGCCGGGTGATGTCCAGATGGTCGAGCAGCTGTGTGTTATCCTTTTGTGAGCGCCCCACAATGACTTTTGTGTCTGCATCCAGCCGGAAGTGACGTCCATATCTGAGCAGGTACAGCTCACAGATATCATAGCGGGTCTGGCAGGTCATCAGATCCTGCAGCCTCTGGGAATAAAGTTTATCTGTTAACAGGCAGCCTCCGGCAGGTGCAGGGTATCGTTTGACACCAAAATCCGCTGCCAGCTGTGTCTGGATTTTTCTGGACCGCCCAGTGATATCCAGCAGTTGGTTTCGATCCACCAGTCCCTGCTTTTCCGCAAGGGTTTCAGGAAGGCACCTGGCACTCAGCGGCCGCAGAATCCAGCCGTCAAACCCCGAGTTCTTTTCCACATAGCGCAGACTGTTCCGGTTCTGGGATTTGGGCCGCTGGCCCAGCACTTCGCCGCTGAATAAAAAGTGAAATCCCTCTTTTTCAAGGTGTTCGCCTGCCTTGGCAAACATCAGGGCATGACAGTCCATGCAGGGGTTCATATTTTTCCCAAATCCTGCCTTGGGCTGTTTCATCATTTCCATATAATCCAGGGTGATATCCTGCACCATCAGGGGAATCCCTGTCTGGTCAGCTGCTTTTTCAGCGGATTTCGAAGAAAAAAACGGGGTGGTAAAGCTGATCCAGGTAACATCAATGCCCTGACGGACCAGCAGCAGGGCGGACAGGATGCTGTCCAGCCCTCCTGAACACAGTCCCAGGGCTTTTATCTTTCTTGTGGTTTTTATCGGGTTCATATATACTCTTCATCCATGACAACACCATCAGCATCAACGGTTAAGACCATCCTTGAGACATTACGGAAGCGCTATCCGGTTGTCAAGACCCAGCTTGACCACAAAAGTCCTTTTCAGCTGCTCATTGCCACAATTTTATCTGCCCAGTGCACCGACCGCCAGGTCAATGCCGTGACCCGGAAATTGTTTGCCCGCTTTCCTGATCCGGAGCGCCTTGCCTGTGCTCCGCTGAATGAGGTCAAGCAGATCATTTATTCAACAGGGTTTTATAACAACAAGGCAAAAAACATTCGCGCCTGTGCATCAGCCATTATCGAGCGGCACAACGGTGTGGTTCCTGAAGATCTGGCCCTGCTGGTCCAGTTGCCCGGAGTGGGAAGGAAAACTGCAAATGTGGTGTTGTCTGCGGCGTTCGGTCATCAGGCCATTGTGGTGGACACCCATGTGCTGCGGATTTCAAAACGGCTGGGGCTGACCCGAAATGTTGATCCGGTAAAAGTGGAATTTGATTTGATGAAACTGATTCCCAAAACATCCTGGAGCGACCTGTCGTTGCAGCTGATCTATTTTGGCCGGGAAATCTGTGATGCAAAGCGTCCCCGCTGCAATGGGTGTCCGCTGTTTGATCCATGCCCGGCAAAAGGGAAATAACGGTTATTCCGTCTCTTTTTTCTGTTCCCAGAACTCCTGGCTTTCCGCAAAAATGTCATCAATGTCATCATCGATCAGATCATCCTGAAGGGGGTCAACTTCTGAGACATCTGCTGCTGGCAAGTCATCGTCCAGATCCAGTTCTGTTTCATCCAGATCATAATCCGGCAGCTCAATCTTCAGGTCATCCAGACTTTCGTCCCCCTCATCCGCTTCAGGAGAAACGCTTGTGTCAACAGACAGATCTTCTGCTGCCGTGGCAGTTTCAGGGGCGGGATCTGCCGGCATATCGGGTTCGGCTGTTTCCGGAAGATAGTTGCCCTGTCTGTCAAACATCAGGGAGCCGCTGAGGTTCAGCTCAAAGTCAAGACGGAATGCAATCTCATTGTTGTGGACAACGATTTGCCCCCCTTTGGAGGTCAAGGCCTGTGCAGCTATCTTTTTTTCAAGAATCTGTCTGATGGCATCAAGGTCCAGATCTTTTTTGACAGCATCAATCAGATCTTTTTCTCCGTTTCGGATCACTTCAGGATCTGTAATTTTCATTGAAGACTCCTATAAAAATTTAACGATATGCTTTGTCGGCAAAGGATTTTTCAATAAATCGATCCAGGTCGATGATTTTTCCGATCTCCATCACATCGTGCATGTATCTTTGAATTTTATCCAGATCTGCTGCCTCAGGGTACAGTCCGTCCCACCGTATGGCCTGGGGCTGAGAAAACACATTCTGCAGTACCTGGGGGTTTAAGCCGAGTTTGCCTTCCGGGTCCAGGAATTGAACACCGATTCTGGCGGCCCGGATTTTGTCGTTTTCAATGTATTCACCGGTGTCAACCAGCAGCGAGACAAACTCCTGTGCGGCTTCAGGGTGCTTTTGTATAAAATCTTCCTGCATGGCCACAACACAGCAGGGATGGTTTTCCCATCGGGCGGCAGAATAAAATTCAAGATTGCCGATCTCACTGACAATGGCTTTTGTGGCCACAGGTTCTGCCACCACAAAACCGGCCACGTCATCATTTTCTTTCATGATTTCCGGCATTTTAACAGGCGGGACCACCTCAAACCGGACATTGATGGCTTTTTTGCCGGGAACACCGGGTTTCAGCCCCAGCTCTTTTAAAAACTGGTGGGCCAGCATGTGATGAACCGACATTTTATGGGGGATGTCCACGACCTTGTATTTGTAGAAGCTCTGCAGAGAATCAAACCGGTGATCATAGTGCCGTGACCGGACAAAGGTGCTGCCGTTTTTGTGGGCAAACAGCACCAGTTTGATGGGAGAATCATAGGCAAACAGATCCATTGCAATGGGGGCCAGGACAAAAGCGCAGTCGATTTCGCCACTTTCAAGCCCTTCCTGGATGGGATTCCACCCCGCCTTCAGGGTGGTGGTCAGGTCAAAATATTGCGGGTCCACATCCCCCTGTTCGATCCGGTGTTTTAATGCGCCCAGGGCAAGGTGGTCTGTAATCTGGATGTGGGCAACGTTCAGCTCGACCCGTCCGCCCATGACCTGCCGCTGCCGGACTTTGGGGGCAGTGTCTTTGATGTCACCGGAAAAAGCTGTTTCAATGGCCTGGCTGATCTGTTCCTGATCAAAGGGTTTGGGCACATGACCATTGGCACCGGCCTCCATGATGGCGATCTGCTGGCCTTTGTCCGACTGGGCAGTGGCCATGATAAAAGGAAGATTTTTAAATTCATCCTGCTGTCTCAATGCCTGTAAAAATTCCAGACCATCCATTTTGGGCATATTCCAGTCACTGACCACCAGATCGGGTTTTTCAGTCTGGACTTTTTCCAGCCCGTCTTCACCATTGACTGCCATAATCAGGTTTTCAAAACCAGCTTTGTTCAGGATCTGCTTGAACATGATCCGCATGGTACCGGAATCATCCACCACCAGAATTTTAATGTTTGGATTTACAGCCATAGAAACGCTCCTTAAAGTTTGTATATCAACAGATATCTGGTTTTACATCGCCACATCAATCATTCCATGACCAGCTGAAACTGAATTGAAGTTTCTGGATCATCCGGTCCAGGGTAAACCCTAAAATACCAATGGCAATAATCATTGCCATGAGTTTATCATATTCCATGGTGTCCCTGGCATCGTTGATCAGATACCCCAATCCGCTGGACACCCCGAGAAATTCAGCCGGAACCAGCACGATCCATGCAACGCCCAGTGCCAGCCTCAGGCTGGTCAGCATATAGGGCAAAGAGGCAGGGATGATGATGGTCCTGATCAGTTGAAAGTTGGTTGCACCCTGATTCAATGCCATCTTGATCCACTGGGGGTTTATATTTAAGACACCAATTGTCGTGTTCAGTATTATAGGACAAACCGTGGCCATTACAATCAAAAAATATACCGCAGACTCAAAACTTGCAAACAGCAGCAGGGCAATGGGCATCCATGACAGGGGAGAAATCATCCGGATAAATTGAATCGGTGAATATGAAAGACTTCTGAATTTTGGGTAAAATCCTACCAGAATGCCGATGGGAACGCCGATGACCGCAGCAATACCGATCCCCACCAGAATTCTTCTCAAACTGGTGAACACCGAGATCCAGAATCTGCTGTCCTGGGCAGCGGTGATCAGGGCGTTGAGTGTCGGGCCTGGCAAAAATCCGTTGAACTGTGAAAATTCAGGGCGTGAAAAAATCAGGGCAGAGAGACCCATCCAGATGCCGGCAAATGCGATAAGCCCGATGATTTCATATTTCCAGCCGGGGAGCTGCCTGCCGAATACAGCGTTCAGACCGACCTGTCTGGGGTCCCGGTAGATGAAACGGTTAATTGATTTCAACGACTTCTTCCCTTGTATATGGTTTGGTCATGTCACAGCTGCAGAACCGGCCCATGCCGCCCATCTCGTCAATGGCACGGGAAACAAATGAATCATCCACCAGCTGGTCTGCTGCGGTTCCAGTATCCAGTGCCTGTAAGAACCGGGTATCTCCTTCTACCCGTGTCTGCTTCATCTGGTCAATGATGAAATGTGTGGCAGATGGAAACGGGTATGGGGAAAAACCGATTCGTTCGACCTGCCATTGCGGATGGATCAGTTCTGCAGGCTCAGGATGGATGAATACTTTTTTCAATACCTCTTTGGGAAAAGGCAGATAGCCTTCTCCGTCCCGGCTCAGCAGGTGGGCAGTTTCACCAGGATTGCTGTTGCACCAGGCCTGTGCCCGTACAATGGCATTCACAGCCTTTTGCACCAGGACCGGTTGCGATTTGGTCAAGTGTTCATACGTCACAATGACGCAGCAGGGATGGTTTTTCCATATGTCCCCACTGTAGCGCATGATCCGGGCACCGAATTTTACCTGTGCCAGGGCATTGAATGGATCTGCCACGATAAATCCGTCAATTTTATTTCCCAAAAGGGCGGTGGGCATATCCGGTGGCGGCAGGATAAACAGATTGACCTCGTGACGTGCAAGGGGGGCGGACTGCGGCTGAATTACCGGTGTCAATCCCTGTGTCTGTATTCCCATCTGAAGGATCAGGTTGTGCATGGAATACCATGAGGGGACGGCAATCTGTTTGCCTCCCAGATCTTTAAAATGATAAATGCCTGAATCTTTTTTGACGGTGATGGCGCTGCCGTTGGTATGATCCCAGGCCAGTACCTTGACCGGGATGTTCTGTTTGTATCGCATCCATACTGGAATGGGAAAGAGCATGTGTGTTAAATCAAACTTCCCGGCCAGAAAGGATTCTGTCAAAACTTTCCAGGACCGGACCATCACGGGGCGTTCAACATTCAGGCCCTCTTCGCTGAAATACCCCAGTCCGTGGGCCACCAGCAAAGGGGTGGCATCGGTAATGGGAAGATATCCCAGTTTGAGGACAGGGCTGCTGGCCAGACTTTTGAACGCCGGGGGCAGAAGCAGTCCTGAGCAGGTTGCCGCAGCTGTTTTCAGAAAGGTGCGCCGGGATAAAATATCAGGGGGGTGATCGATCACAGCAGACTCCTTTTGGCCAGATATGAATGTTTGAACCGTTTGAGAATCCGGGAACGGATTTCCTTGAACCGGGGAGTATTTCGATCTCTGGGGTAGGGGTCTGGAACATCAAAGATGTCTGTAATGCCGGCAGGCTCACCGGATAATAAAATAATTTTATTTCCCATCCGGATGGCTTCATCAATATCATGGGTCACAAAGACTGCAGTGAATTGTTCCGAGAGCCACAGGTTGATCATCTCTTCCTGGATATGGGCCTGCGTAAAGGTATCCAGCGAGGCAAAAGGCTCATCCAGAAGCAGGGTGTCGGGATGTCCCACCAGTGCCCGTGCCAGGCAGGCCCGCTGTGCCATGCCCAGGGAAAGCTGTTTGGGTCTGGCATCGGCAAACCCGCCAATTCCCATGATTTCCAGAAACTGGTTCACCCGGTAACCGAGCTGATTGGTGTCTCCTCTGAGCTTGCAGCCATAGGCCACATTTTCCCTGACACTCAGCCAGGGAATCAGGGTGGGCTGTTGAAACAGCATGGACCGGGATGGATGAATGCCTTTGATCAGCTCTCCGTCGACACGGATGCTTCCTGATGTCGGCATTTCAAGACCTGCAAGCAGATTCAGAAGGGTTGTTTTTCCACAGCCGGATTCACCCAGAATAATCACAAAATCTCCGGCATGAATGGAAAAGGAGATCTCCCTGAGCACGCTGTGTTCAGATTTTCTGGATCCAACATAGGATTTTGAGACCCGTTCAAGTTCTATTTTCAAGGCAGCTTTCCTGATAAAGCGTTTTGGATCAGTGAAGAATCCACCAGTTTGTCCAGTTGGATTTCATGGGGAAGCAATCCCATGGGTTCCTTCAAATAAGCGGCAATCGTTTTAAGCGCAGCCATATCCGGGACCAGAAGGTCCGGGTCAAAGCGGATGGCGCATTTATTCAGGCTTTGATCAAGTATGGTTCTGGAAATATCCAGAAAAGACTGGGCCTGAACAGCAAATTTTTCTTCCAGGGGTAATTTCAGCGTTTTTGCGGTTCGGACAAATGCATTGACAATCTGTGCAAGGGATGCTGCCTGCTGTTGCAAAAGCGGATGCGCAACAACAAAGGTACAGCATGGATGGGTTTTCCATAATTTGTCTGTGGTGCAGATCCTCTGTGCCAGGCCGTCGCAGATGGCTGTTGCGGCAAAAGGGTCTGGCATGGCACATCCGGCAATATCATGGTCTGTATCACTGGCCATCATCTCGTTCATCAGGCCGGGTGGTACGGCTTCGTATGCCACATCAGCGTCTGGATCGTCATGGGCGCCGAGTGCCATGTCTCTTGATGACAAAAGCCGGTGAAGCAGCATGTTTTGAATCGACATCTCAGAAGGGACCAGAACGGTTTTTGCTGCAAAATCGGTCAGGGTCAGCAGGGTTGGGTGTACTTTTTTGACAATGATGCTGCCGGCCCTGTGGACAAACATCAGCAACCTGATGTCCAGCCCGGACGCAAACAGGTGCATGGCAATGGGAGCGGGAATAAACGCTCCGTCGATCTTTTTGGATATCATCGCGTCGGTGAGCTGATCCCATGAATTCATGGCAATGGGTTCAATCGCGGAGCAGTCCGGACTGGCCAGACCCAGAAGCAGGTGGTCGACAATTTTCAGATGCCCGATTCGAATACAGGGTGTCTCTTCCATTGATACCTCATTAAAGTGGGATGCCCTGATAGCAATACCGCTTTATTCTTTTTGCACCAGAATTTTATTATTAGCACAGGCACTTGAAGTTCGCAAGGCTATCCAATCTCAAATTTTTGGGTCTTGATCCGCTGCCAAAAATGGGGTAGAAACGAGAAAAACTGTTAACAGATTCAGGCATCCAACATCACACATGACGCAAAACAGTGAAAAGCCGGTCACGATAGAATATTTTCTCAAACCCGGTTATATCTATCTGCCGGACAGGCCGACAACCATATCCACCGTTCTGGGTTCGTCAATGGCGTTGACCGTATATGACCGGAAGCAGAAAATCGGCGGTATGAATCACTTTCTGTATCCGTATGCCGCGTCCGGAACCAGTTCAACCGCGCAATATGCCAATGTTGCCTCCATGACCCTTATCCGGATGATGATTCAGAGGGGGGCAAAACCTGGAAATCTTGAAGCACAGTTGTTTGGGGGTGCCTGGAATCAGAAATATTCAAAAGAGGATATCGGATCAGCCAGTTTGAAAGTCGTCCGGCAGATCCTGGCCAGAAAAAAAATCAAAATCGTGTCTGAAGATGTCGGCGGGGAACTGGGGCGCAAAATCGTATTCAATACAGCCACCTGTGAAATACTGACCCTCAAGGTGGACCGGCTCCGGATCAGTGACTGGTATCCGTATCCAGAGGATCGATAGTATCCTGGTGTACCACAAAAAACCACCTGCTGATCCAAAAACAGTTGGGCCAGCAGGTGGTGTGGTGTAAAAAAAT
>JAABSK010000308.1 GCA_011390435.1 Desulfobacteraceae bacterium
TCAGAGAGCTGTAGCCGGTGCACAGAAGAATGGGGATATCGGGCCGGATTTTGATTAATCTTTCAGCCAGTCTGGCTCCGGTCATCTTGGGCATGGTCATATCGGTGATGACCATATCAAAATAGCCGGGATTCAATTTAAATACAGCCAGGGCGTCTTCCGGATCTGACATGACTTCGACCCTGTAATCAAATAATTTTAATGATTCCAGAGCCATCTGTGTGACGTTCTCCTCATCATCCACAAAAAGGATTCTTTCTGTGCCATGATACGCGTCATCTGCAACCTCGATGTTTATTTCAGGTGTCTGGTCCACCAAGGGGAAACGGATTGTAAACCGGGCCCCGCCTTCTGGCTGGTTTTCAACGGTAATGGTTCCGTTGTGATTTTTAACAATAGCATAAACAACCGCCAGTCCCAGCCCGGAACCTTTTCCAATCTCCCGGGTGGAAAAATAGGGATCAAAAATACGGCTCAGGATGCCGGGGTCAATTCCCGGACCATTGTCACTCACCGTAAGTTCAGCATATTTTCCAGCCGGGCAGTCGCCGACAGACCCTTTTGGCAAAAACCGTGTTCCCACGTTGATCTCAAGGACACCGCCGGTCTTTTCCATTGCCTGGGAAGCATTGGTGCATAAATTCATCAGGATCTGGCCGAGCTGGATTTTATCTGAAAAAATCGTCACTGCCTCATCCGGGAACGTTGTATGAATATCGATGGTGGTTGGGATGGACGCCCGCAGCAAAACCAGCGCATCTTTGATCACGGAAATCACATTTGTGGGGGCGTGTTCTTCATTGGATCTCTGGCTGAAGCTGAGAAGCAGCTTCACAATTCCTGCCGCCCGCAAGGCAGCGGTCTGGATCGTTTCAAGTTTGGGATAGGCAGGATGCCAGTCCCGGATTTCTTCAAACGCCAGTTCAACATTCCCGATGATAATGAAAAGGATATTGTTGAAATCATGGGCAATCCCGCCGGCAATGGTGCGGATGGACTCCATCTTATGGATCTGATGAAGCCGTATCTGTAAGGCTTGTTTTTCCTTTTCCATCTGTTTTCGCTCGCTGATATCAATGATCACGGTCCGGTATTGTTCCGGTCTCCAGCTTTGATGCGGAAACACAATACTTTCCAGTTGAACATCCATAAAGGTGCCGTCTGATCGGGTCATGCGCAGCTCACAGATCTGCCGGTTTTTTGAGTCGGCAAGATCCACAAGATGCCGGTAATAGAGATCCTGGTCTTCAAAACAAATATGACCGGACAAAGGCTGGTTGATCAAGGCGCTTCTTTCTGCTGACAGCATCTCTGCCAGGGTCAGGTTGGCATTGAGGATCACGCCTTTTGTATCCAGGCAGACATATCCCACAGGGGTAAAATCATACAGCTCTGTATAGCGCATTTTAAATTCCATGAGTTCCTGCTGGGAGCGGTGCAGTTCTTCGTTCTGCAGTTCCAGTTCCACCTGAAGGGTCTGGAGCTCATGAATTAATTCAAGTGGATCATGGGCGCCCCCTGACGGGCTTGTAACGCCTTTTGCTGCCATCAATTCTTCCGCCTGTCTGCGCAATTGATTGAATTTTTCCTGGGTTGTCTTTTTTTTGTTCATGGGGTGCCTTGTGTCTCCTTTTCCCGATACGGGATAAAAATCTTAAACATGGGTTTGAGATCGGTATTTGCGTTGAAGGGGTATCAGATCAAGATTTTTTCAGCTGTTATTTCATCCTTAATGATAGGATGAAGTACGGGTTGCGTCAACACAACAGAAAACCAGAAAAAAGAGGAGTTACCGCCTATTGAAAATAGGCACTATTCCAGGGACAACAGAAAGGAGCGAAGATTGACTTTTTTGTTTTTCAAGCCGGTTTTTTTCCGGATGTTTTCGCGATGGCGGGAGATGGTGTGGATGGAGCTGTGTGTGATTTCCGATATCTCTTTATTGGTTTTTCCAAATTTCACCAGACCTGCGATATGAATTTCCATGGGTGTTAAATTCACCATCTGATCGGATAATTTCTTTGAAAAAGGAGAAACGATATTTTTCAACTCGGATTCCAGAAGATCCATCATGTCCTTCTGGCTTTCCCGGTCAAGGCTGTTTTTCAGGTTCTGGAGAATGGGGGCTAAAATCAGTTTGTGATTGGCAAAAATCTTTTCTGAGATTTCATTTTTATCCTCTTCTCTTTTTTTGAGCAGGATTCTCAACGTGGCGTTCATATCTTCCAGTTCAGCGGTTCTTTCCCGGACTTTTTCTTCAAGGGTCTCCTTGATCGCTTCTTGGTGCTTTTCAGTTTTTTTGCGCCGGGTAATATCCCTGGCGATTTCCAGGCGCACCAGCCGGCCGTCAGTCCACGGGATGGCAAGGTTGCTCACTTCATACCATTGATCAGGCGCCTTGTTGTAAAATTCCCAGATGCAGGGCTCTGTTGGGTTGCCGACCGCATCCACCAGCCTGTCATTGCTGCAGAAGTCACAGGGTCCGTCCTGTTTTCCGTAGATGGATGCCCAGCAGACCTGACCGGTCAGGTCTGCCTGGTGCTTTTTTTTCATGTAAGTGTTCATAAAAAGGATCTCATAGGAGGTCATGTCGGCAATGTAGATGGGGGATTCAATCCGGTTCAGAACCGATTCCAGTTGATATCTGCCGTATTTGAGCAAAAGCTCGGTCCGTTTGCGTTCGGTGATATCAATGATTACGGTGCGGTACCGGGCTTTTTCCTGACAAGACTCCGGGATCACCGTGCTTTCCAGTTGCACGTCCAGAAGGGCCCCGTCTGTAGTTGTCATTTTAAGGTCACAGATTTTCCGCTTTCTGGACTCAAAAAGTGTTCTCAGGTGCAGGTAATAAATATCCTGGTCCGCAGGAAAGATATGGGTGGAAAGTTGCTGACCGACCAGCGAACTCCGTTGTATTGCCAGCATCCGGGCCAGGGTCAGGTTGACATCCAGAATCTTTCCCTTTGCATCCAGTGTGACATATCCCACAGGCGTAAAATCATACAGCTGGGTATAATGGATTTTAAATTCCATCAGTTCCTGCTGGGAGCGGCGAAGCTCGTCGTTCTGCAGTTCCAGTTCCACCTGGAAGGTCTGGAGCTCATGAATGAGCCGCAACGGATCGTCAACCGTAACCAGTCTTTTTGAGAAATCCGGTGTTGCCATCAATTCTTCCGCCTGCCGGCGCAAGACATTGAATTTTTCTTCGACGCTTTTATTTTTCATTCGAAATGAGCCTTTCAATGGTGACGACTCCGTTGGTCATATCCCTTTCATCCCGCAGTGCCAGAACCATCACCCAGACCTTCAGAACCTTGCCTGACCGGGTCTTTCGAAAGGTTTCGATGCTGTCAAACAATTTACCGGTAAAGGCCTTGTCAATTAATTCCAGAGATGCTTTGCGATTTTCTTCGGGGATCATCTCCTTGATATTCATCTTCAGGGCTTCGGATTCCGGATACCCGTACATGTTTGCGGCGCCCTGGTTCCAGAAGGAAATGGCACCTTTTTTATCCTGAATCAGGATGGCGTCCTTTGAATCCATAATCACGGACAGGCGCTGGGAAGTCAGGCGATACCGGTTAAATTCAGTGATATCTTCAAAGGTCAC
>JAABSK010000309.1:0-1833 GCA_011390435.1 Desulfobacteraceae bacterium
CGTTAAAGGCGTGGATGACCTCAAATCCATCATCAGATAAAATACCTTCCAGAGATTCTATGATGGTGGTTTCGTCATCGACAATCAATACAGCCGGATACATAAATAAAGGTTCCTTTCATTTTTTACATGGGCCGGTCATGTTCTGCATGGCCCGGGTTCATGCGGCAGGCAGCTCAATGATGAATTTGGCTCCTTTGGGCTGGTTGTCCTGAACACGGATCACCCCGTTATGGTCTAAAATAATGGAGTTGACAATGGCAAGTCCCAGCCCCATCCCCGATTTTTTGGTTGAAAAATAGGGTTCGAACAACTTGGTTTTTTCCATGTCGGAGATCCCTTTGCCATTGTCTGCGATTTCAATGCGCACCATTTTTAAAATGGCGTCATAAGAGACATCGATGACAATGGTGCCGTTTTTGTTCACCGCTGCCACGGCATTGTCAATCAGATTGATGAACGCCTGTTTCATGTGCTGGTGATCCAGTTTGAGAGACGGGAGATTGTCATCTATCCGGGGGAGGATGGTGACATTTTCCAGTCCTTCCCTGTAAAGGGCAATGGTTTCCAGAATGATATTCTCGATTCTCGCCTGGGTGAAGTTCACATCCGGGAATTTGGCAAACGTGGAAAACTGATTCACCAGGTTCCGGATCAGATCCACGTGTGTCACAATGGTATCGGCACAGTTGGTGAACACTTCGTCATTGATTTCTTTGGCGTATCTGCGTTTGAGGCGCTGGGCTGACAGCTTGATGGGGGTCAATGGGTTTTTCACCTCATGGGCGATACGGCGGGCCACTTCCCGCCAGGCAGCCATGCGCTGGGCTTTTTCCAGTTCCGTGACATCGTCGAAAACCAGGACGGCGCCGATGTTTTTGCCGGTGTCATCCCTGAGGCTGATGTAATGGAGAGAAAAATGTTTGGGCGTACCGGAGATGGTTGCAGATACCGGCACCTGTATATACTGGCGGCCCGAGGAACGGCTTTGCTCATACAGCTTGTCTGCCATGTGCAGGTATTCTCCTTTGAGTATCTGCCTGAAACTGCGGCCCAGAACATTTTTGCCCTTGACGGCCAGCATGGATTCCGCCGCCTTGTTTATGGTGGTAATCTCCCCTGCGCTGTCAATGGAGACGACACCTGCGGAAATGTTTTTTAGAACAATCTCGATATACTGCCGGCTTTTTTCCAGCTCCAGATTCTGCTGCCGGAGCATTTCCCTGGACAGGGCGATCTGCTCTCTGCCGGCTGCCAGCTGGGTGGTCATGGAATTGAAGGATTTGATGAGGGTGCCGATCTCATCATCGGTTTGAAAATCGATCTTGTAGTTGAGATCGCCTTCGGTGACCCGGCGGGTGCCTTCGGCAAACTTCATGATGGGGACCGTGATGGATTTGGCCAGCTGAAACCCGAACCATATGGCACAGAAAATCACCAGCAGAGCCACGATGGACAGGGCGATATAATAGGACAGCTGGGCCGGCTTTTTGGTGAGTTTCAGCTGATGGTACTCTTCCATGCCGTCCAGAATAGCGGTGAGATTTTCTGACAGGTCTTTGGAAATCAAAGTGGTGACCACAATGAAACCCTCGGCTTTTTCCGGTGGAAAATCAAAGGGGATGGTTGAAACCGTCCTCAGAAATTCACCCTGGTCGAGGGTCTGGTAAATGGTGGCACTGGTGCGGCCTGGGGGGATTCTTTTGAGTTCGGCGGTGGTAAGAATGCCGAAATACAGGTGTTCCAGTTCATTGGCCAGAGACAGGGTGATCCGTTTGGCATCCGGGGTATAGATTTCTACGGCATGGCGATTGAAGGCCCGCTGGACCACCT
>JAABSK010000309.1:1843-3599 GCA_011390435.1 Desulfobacteraceae bacterium
CTCAGATCATTGTGATTCTCGTTTGCCAGCAGTTTTCTTGAATCGATCTGAAACGCGGCCCGTTTGGCAAAAAAGGCATCTTTTTCCTCAATATAGGCATACAGCTGCTGTCCCACATCCAGCGAGCTTTTCAGGGTCTGTTCCACCGGCGCGTTGAACCAGAATGCAATGGAAGTGGAGATGAACTGGATAGAGAAAAAAAACAGTACCGTGGTGGGAACCAGGGCCAGAATGACAAATGAGGTGACCAGGCGGGTTTTGAGTTTGGAACCGAAAACGTTCTTTTTTTTTTCGTAGTACAGTTTTGCCAGGTTCCGGAAGACAAGCAGAAACAGGGTCAACAGGAGCAGCAGGTTGATGTTGATCAAAATGAACATCATTACCGTGCTGGACAAAGAAAATTCAGAGCCAAAGGAAGTGATGCTGGTTTCAACCAGGGTAAGCACGGCCACTGCAGCCAGAATCACAAAGATGAAAATGATCTCTCTTTTCCGTCTGTAACGGGTGTGTCCAACTTTTTTTGTGGCATCTGTCATGGATTCGGGCAACAGGGTAAGGGGTAAACCAAATAATGGGCCATATTAATAGGTGAAATTGATAACGTACCAGTCTGTCTCAATATCCCAGAAAGAAAGGAAAAAGAAAATATAATGCAATGAGAAAGGAAGGGTGATCCTGGCCAGTCTGGCCTTGATTCTGATCTGGTATTTTTGACCCTTGACAAGATCTGCCAGAGGAATCACGGTGAGATTGTCAATTTCAGTCATCCATTCCCGGGCTTCTTCGAAAGACTTTGTCACAGCGGGCAGGTCATCTTTCCAGGGGCGTACCACCGCATATTCCTGCTTGAGGGAATTAAATTTCATGGTGGATTTGATATCGATATCGGCAATTTTTTTGTCCAGCCAGGAGTCGCTGGTCTTATACAGGGAAACATAAAAGGAAAAAGTGGTGGGAATTCCGTTTTCGATGGCCTGGGTTATTTTCTGGGGGAAGGCGTTTTCAACTTCAAAATACAAGAGCAGGTCATCCCGGGTGTTGGCCAGCTTGATCCCGCTCAAGGCCGGTCCGGTGTCTGCATGCACGGCGGCCGGCATGGTTATCTGGAGCAGAAAACAGATAAGTACGACCAGACAGCCGTTTTTTAAATATGTCAGCCGTAACGTGTTCATACGTCCCTGTCCTGTCTCAGGACGGTGGGCCCGGTTTCCCAGGCTTCCTTGGTGTCCAGCAGTTTTTCGATGAACATGTGATTCAGGGTATGGCCTGATTTGTGGCTGATAATGTGCCCCTGAATGGGCATGCCCAGAAGTGAAAAATCCCCCAGGCTGTCCAGCAGTTTGTGCCGGACAAACTCATCCGGGTACCGCAGACCCTCTGTATTCAGAATTCTGTCTTTGTCGATCACAATAGCGTTATCAAGGCTGCCGCCCTTCCCAAGACTGAATCTTTTGAGGATTTCTAAGTCCTGGATGAATCCGAAGGTTCTGGCATGGCTGAGCTCTTTTTCAAAATTGTTTTTGGTCCGGTCAAATGTGAGGGTCTGTTTTCCGATGAGGCGATGATCAAAGTCAATGGCGCAGGTGATTTTGAAGCACGGGGCCGGCAGGACCTCCACATATTTGTCCTGGTCCTGAATCCGGACCGGCTTTTTGATGATCATGACATGTCTGGGCAAATCCTGGGTCACGATGCCGGCTGCCGACAATGCCCGGGTGAAATCCTTTGCGCTGCCGTCCATGATGGGCATCTCATA
>JAABSK010000310.1 GCA_011390435.1 Desulfobacteraceae bacterium
CCGGATCCGCCATGAAACTGAAGCCGGAAGCCGCCACCCGGTTGTTGACCACCAGCTGATATGTTCCCTGTTTCTGGATCACCACCGCCACCACGCTGCCGTCGTCGCTGATCCACGGGACAAAGACCATGTCCGCATTCAGGTGCCAGGGGGTTTGGCTGACAGCCAGATCCCAGACACCTTTGTTTTTGTATACCGCAGCCAGACAGGATCCATCTTCGGAGAAATGAATATCCGATACCATGGTATCCCAGGACACCGGCCACACCGTATCATTCACCGCCACGGTCCACCGGCCGAACGGGGTGGAAACAATGGCGGCCACGCGGCCCCCTTCCGGTGACAGGGTCAGGTGCCAGAGCTGGTTGTAATCTTGGGCCCAGAACGGGGCACCGTTTTTGTACAGATGCCATTTGCCGTTCATGCGGACCGGGGCCAGCAGGTTTTTTTCATCCATGAATTCCGGTTTCCACACCGATTCAAACCGGTTGTCCCAGACCGTGTCGTTCTGAACAATAGTATAAGCTTCCCGATCGATGCGCACCCCATAACCGATATTCTTGCCAGATGCATCAAAACTGATGTCCCAGATATTCAAAAAACGCTGTTCCCGGGCCATGCCGTTGCAGGCCACACTGAAAATCCCTTTTTTAAAGGTATCCACATCCGCCGCCCCCATGGAGGCCACCTGGACCACGGCGGCAGCATTGCCATCCGGGGCCATGATTGCGCCGGTCAGATTTTCATACCGAACTTCCCAGGGGTCGTCGTTCACGATCACCCCATATTCCGAGTCGGTTTGAAAGGCAGCCCCCAGAATTTCCCCATCAGGGCTCACCATCATCTGCCAGATAAAATCACACCAGTTGGACCATTCCGCCCCGTTCTTCGCAACGGTCCATTCTTCCTCCCGTCCCACAAACGCGGCAAATCCGTTACCGGAAACCGGGGTCAGGCACCAGGCTTTCTCATACGCCTCTTCCCAGGTCTCTCCATTCACACAGACGGTAAAGGCCATGTCATCCAGGTTGACAATGGCGGCAATGCTTTCCCCGTTTCGACTCACCAGGGGCGCCTGAACCCAGTTAAACCGGGAGTGCCACTCTTTGAATGGAATCTCTTTCAATTCTGTGTCCCAGTCCCATGATGTTTTTTCTTTCATATTTATCTCCGAATCCTTACAGGGTGTAGTATACGTGCCCCATATTATGGTCAGGTTGTCTGCAGCCGGTCAGTTCATTGATCATGGTATCCAGAGAGGCAACGGTCAACGGTTTTTCAATGAACCGGTCAATACCGGCCGCCTTTATATCACACACCAGTTTATCGGTGATCAAGGTGGCCATGAGAATCCGCGCTACTGTTGCCGATTTTTGTTTTGCCTGGTTCAAAAAATGGATCCCATCCATGTCCGGCAGAAAATAATCACACACTACCACATCAAAATCCTGATATGTCAAGGCATTGAGACCTTCTTTACCGGATTTGAATATCAGATGATGGACTTGACCGCAGTCAAAAAAAAACTTCAGGGAATCTCTCACAAACGGATCACTGTCCACTATCATGATCTGGGGCGATGCCCCTGTGTTTTTTTTCATACCAGCCCTGACCATCCCTGCTGTCAAACGTTATCAGTTTTCTGAATACTCAACAAAGTGGAGCAGAAACCATGCCAGGGCATTATTGTTTAAATATATTGTTTAATTTCAAATAGTTGGTTCACCTTCACAATGAATGGCACTCTTTTTTTGAAAATTATTCAATAAATTATCTTGAACGATTTCAAATATTCGCAATTTTTCTAATTCCGCCCGGTTCCACCCGGAAGATCTTTTTGTTATGCGGTTTTCTCTTCTTTATTCCTGCCTGTCTGAAAATCCGACAATGCCAGATAAAATCCCCCCACTGCCAGTTGTGCGCAGTGTTCGTGATCTTCAGGCAGGGTTTTAAGATATGCCACCACCTGATCCGGTGTAATTTCCCATGCCTGATCAATTGTTTTGCCCCGGGCCAGTGTTACAACCGTATTGCAGCAGGCAGTGGTGTTCAAGCACCCCTGTGTGGTAAAAGATACCTGGTCCAGTTTTCCGGCTCTGACTTTGATGAAAAACGCCACTGTATCACCGCAATCACCGGTTCTTTTTCCATACCCGTCCGGATGATGGATCACTTCCTTATGGCCGGTTTTAAATGCCATTTCAAGGTATTGAATGGAATGGCGGTTCCAGAAATCGGTATCATTCATTTTTTTCTCCATTTTTACATGCCATATCGTTATTCCACCCATATACTTACCCCACGCCGTTATATACCTTTTGAAGACCCGGGGTCAACCGGAGAAAACCAAATCTATTTCAATCCCCGTGCCATGGCGGATGCCGGGCAATCTTCTGGAAATGATGCCTTGATTTTCATATTTTCCGATACTATCATGCCTGGAACTGTGGCAATGGACGTTCAAACCCGGGGGACCATCATGAAACGCTATGACATGGCCGTAATCGGCGGTGGTATTGTCGGGGTATCCACCGCCCTGGCACTCAAGGAGCGGTTCAAGGATGCCGCCATCCTTCTGCTGGAAAAGGAAAGCTGTTTGGCGGCTCACCAGACCGGGCATAATTCCGGGGTGATCCATGCCGGAGTCTATTATGCCCCCGGCAGTCTCAAAGCGGATTTCTGCCGGCGGGGTTCCCAGGCAACCCTGGATTTCTGCCGGGAACACGGTTTGCCCTACCGGCAGTGCGGCAAACTCCTGGTGGCCACCACCCCACTTGAATTTGAACGCATGCAGGCTTTGGCAAAGCGCTGTGTTCAGAACCGGATCCAGGTTCATCCGATCCACCGGCAGGAACTTTACCGGATGGAACCCCATATCCTTGGGGAAGGGGCGCTCTGGGTCCCGGCCACCGGGATCTGTGATTTTACCGCAATCACACGGAAAATGGCGGCCCTGTTCCAGGCCGGTGGCGGGGATCTCCAACTGGGGCATCCGGTTTCAGGCCTGATTGAAACCCGGGACCAGGTGATCGTTCACACCCGGTCTGAATCGTTTTCCACCCGGTATCTGGTGGTTTGCGCCGGCCTGATGGCCGACCGCCTGGCAAAAATGATGCACATTGACATCGATTTTGCCATCATTCCGTTCAGAGGGGAATATTACCGGCTGCCCCGGCACCGCTCCCACATCGTTTCGCACCTCATCTATCCCGTCCCGGACCCGGATCTGCCGTTTTTAGGGGTGCACCTGACCCCTATGATCGACGGCAGAATCACCGTGGGACCCAATGCCGTCCTTGGGCTCAAGCGGGAAGGATACGGCCGGATCAACATGAGCTTTACCGATATGGCGGACATGGTGATGTTTCCCGGTTTCTGGAAAGTCACGGCCCGGCACCTGGGGTCAGGCATCAAAGAGCAGATGGATTCTGTCTGGAAGCCGGGATATCTGGCACGCATACAAAAATACTGCCCCTCCCTGACCCGGCAGGACCTGCTGCCGTATCCGCCCGGAATCCGTGCCCAGGCAGTCATGGGGAACGGCAGCCTGGTGCATGATTTTCTGTTCGCCCGG
>JAABSK010000311.1 GCA_011390435.1 Desulfobacteraceae bacterium
GGTGATTCGTGTGGAAACCCTTAAAATGAAAGGCCGTCAGATGGATATCACCGCTTCGGGTGATATAGCCCTTGCACGCAAACCTGAACAAAGCCGGCTGGACATGAAAACCCGGATCGTATTATATCCGTTGTTTTTCATGAATGCCGGGGAAGCTTCACCGGTCGATGTGACACGGGATGCATCTGACAATGCTGTTTTTCATCTGCAGATTGCTGGCACGTTTCAGGATCCATTGGTAACCATTGACAAGGATGTAAAATGAAAACGGTTTTTACCTTGATCAATCTGGCCCTGATTTTGTTGATTTCACATGTCAGTGTGTCTGCATTTTATGGATATGTCACGGGAAGGCTTGAAATCGCCGAAACCCTGGACATGGCTCCGGCTAACAACCACGCAGCCGATCCCAAAAAAAATGCCCCGCTTTCCCAGTATGCACAGGTGACCAAAAGGGATTTGTTCAAAACCAGTTTTGTCAAGCCACCGCCGGCAAAGAAGATTGCCCCGCCTGAAAAAGAACCGGAAAAAGAAATTCAGGTAACAAAACTCAAACTCGAACTGAAAGGAACGATTACCGGCACCGGTTCCGAACCTTTGGCGGTTATCAACAAAAAGGGTGATCCCAGGCAGATGCTGTATGCCGAAGGAGATACCATTGAAAAGGCCAGGATTAAAAGCATAGTGACGGGAAAAGTCATATTGCTGGTGGATGGTAAGGAAGAAATCCTGTTGATGGAAAACAGAAAAAGTCCGGAATCAAACCCTGAGCCCGCACCGGTGATGGCCGATATTCAACAGCCGGAACCGGTTGCCTTAAAGGACGGATTTGAGCAGACAGTCAATTTGACCTGGGAGGATGTGGCGCAATTACGGGAAAGGATGGGAGATATCAGAAAAGAAATAAGGATCAGGCCCCATTTCAACAAAGGGAAAATGGATGGCTTCCGGGTGACAAACATTAAACAAGACTCACTGCTTTACACCAAACTGGGGTTGAGAAACGGGGATGTCATTTCCGGTGTAAATGAGAAAGATATGCAATCCGCCCAGGATGTGACAGGCATATATGAGGGATTTGATCTGGTGTCGGGAGAGTTTGACAGTGATGTCAGGATCAGGCGCAATGGCAACGCAGGTAAGATAAAGTATTCCATCAAATAAGGTTGGGCATATGATGAAAAGGCAGCAGGTAATATACATAGCAGTAATAATGATGTTCAGTGTGTGGACAATCCTTTCTCCGTCTGCCCTTTCTTTTGCACAGGAAAAGGAAAGCCGGGAACCGACAAAATATGTATCCATTGATTTTGATGAAGTGGATATCCGGGTGTTTATAAAGTTTATCAGTGATTTGACCAATGAAAATTTTATCATTGACAACCGGGTCAAGGGCAATGTCAATATCCTGTCCCCGGGTAAAATAACCGTGGATGAAGCCTATAAAGTGTTTGAGTCGGTGCTTGAGGTGCATGGATTTACTGCGGTGAAGGCGGGTGAAATATCAAAAATCATCCCCATACCCGAAGCCAGGTCCAAAAATGTTGAAACCCGGCTGCTGAATCTCACGGGAGAGACCCAGGATAAAATCGTTACCCAGCTCATTCCATTGAAGTATGCGGATGCAGATATGATAAAGCAGCTTTTTGCGCCGCTGCTTTCAAAAGGCAGTATCATCCTGGGATATGCCCCCACCAACACCCTTATTCTTACGGATGTGTATTCCAATATCAAAAGATTGCAAAAAATTATCGAAGTGATCGATGTCAAGGATGTGGGCCGCCTGATATCGGTTATTCCCGTTCTCCATGCGGATGCTGCCAATATGGTGAAAATGCTGGCCACCCTTTTTCAGGCCAAGGCGGCAACGGGTCAAAAACCGGTTCCAGACCAGCAGAGCTATTTTGTTGCTGATGAACGGACCAATACCATCATCCTTCTGGCCAATGAGTTTGACACCGCAAAAGTAAAAGAATTGATATCGCTGCTGGACCAGGAGGTGCCAAGGAGTGACGCAAAAATTCAGGTATACTATCTGGAGAACGCAAAAGCCGAAGATCTGGCCACTGTGCTGCAGTCCCTTTCAGAGAGTGTACCGAAAGCCGAAGCCGGCAAACAGACCTCTCCCATTGTCTCGGACAAAGTGAAAATCACCCATGACAAGGCCACCAACAGCCTGATCATCATGGCAGACAAAGATGATTATATGGTGCTTGAGGGCATTATCAGGAAACTGGATATTCCCAGACCCATGGTCTATATCGAGGCCTTGATCATGGAGGTACGGGATACAGAAGATTTTGTCCTCGGGGTTGAATGGACTGCCGGGACATCTGCCGGCACCATTGATGGTCGGCCCGCAGGCATGTACAGCGGTTTTACCCCGGATGAAGGCGCAGGCGTCAGTGCACTCCCCAGCCTCAAAGACAACATATTGAGCGTTCCCGGTGGCTTTGCCCTTGGTGTAATGGGAGAAGCCATCAATATCGGCGGCATCACCTTCCCCAATATTGGTGCGGCAATCAAGGCTGTGAAAAAAAATGAAAAAATCCGTATCATTTCAACCCCCCAGATTTTGACTACCGATAATGAAGAAGCGGAAATCAGCGTGGGCGAAAATGTACCGTTCCTTACAACCAGCGGTTCCGGTGAACAGAATTTCAATTCATTTGAATACAAGGATGTGGGGGTGGTGCTTAAAATAACCCCCCAGATCAGCCAGGGTCGATTTGTCCGCTTGAATATTTTTCAGAAGGTTGAAAAACTGACATCAACTACCACTACCCCGACCACGCTCAAGCGGACAGCTGAAACCACGGTGGTGATAAAAGACCAGTCAACCGTTGTCATCGGGGGATTGATCGGTGAAGACCTGAATGCAGAAGATTACCAGGTGCCCTGTCTCGGGGGGATTCCGGTTGCGGGTAATTTGTTCAAATCCACTTCCAGAAATGGTATTCAAACCAATCTGTATATTTTTTTAACCCCCCGGATCATTGAAAACCCGAATGAGGCAGATGCGGTGTTCCAGGAGAAAAACAAAAGAATCAATGAAATATCAGAAAAAACCATTCATCTCTACAAGTACATGGATATGGATACCACCGGACAGGAAAAATGAAATTTGACAGCATATCCAGTATATTGCAGGAGCGCTTCGGTATATCCGGGCAGACGATTTCCGCCGCACAGGAGGCAGCGGATAAACAGGGGGAATCTCTTGTCCAGGCCCTTGTCAATAAAAAAATTGTTACAGAAAAAATACTGCTGCAGGCGTTTGCATACCAGTATGACATTCCCTTGGTACCCCATCTGGCGGTTGAAAACGCCAGTTCTGATTTTACAGAGATCATCCCCATTCATTTTTTGAAAAAATATGTCATTGTACCGTTAATCAGTGAACAAAACGCAGCAACCCCGATCCCGGATCATACCCATATCGCCATCACTGATCCCGACAGTCTGCAGGCTGTAGATGACCTGGTGTCCCTGCTGAACATACCCAGATACAAGCTGGTACTGTCCACCAGAGGAGAAATTCTATCAACCATCAA
>JAABSK010000312.1 GCA_011390435.1 Desulfobacteraceae bacterium
GGCGGACCAGAATGTTTATCTGGCTGAAATCATGGTTTACGTAACGATTGATGTCGTCGTTTTCAAGAAAAGCCAGGTATTGGGATACCCGTTCCTTAGAGGCGGGCAGGATCTCTTTTTCCTGGTTGCCGCCGTTCATTTCCCGGTTGATCAGGGTTAAAAAATCAACCACGGAGGTTGTTTTGTCAAATTGCCCCGCTTGCCGGATCTGCTCCTGGATCCGGGCAATCTGGGCAAGGTTTTCCGGCTCCTTGAAAAGATTGGGATGGCCACCTTTGATGTGTATGAAAAAGGTCTGTGTGCCTGGGAAATCCGCTGTGAGCCGGTTGATCTGAGAGACAAGGGGAGACTGGGGTTTGAACATGGCCAGGTAATCGTTTTCCAGTTTGATCCTGAATCCAAACAGACTGATCACAAGGCAGATGCCGGTCATGGATGCCAGAATTTTGATTTTGTGGCGGCTGATGACATTCACCAGTCCAAAAATCCATTCCGGAGCGGTTATTTGGGTTGGGCGGGACCGGGACCGGCCTGCAGCCATCAAATAAACAGGGGTGATCATGCTGGTGATCAACGGATTGACAAAGAGACCGAAAGCGGCGCAGTAACCGAATTGTCTGAGCATGACCACATCGTTGAGACAGATGGACAAAAATCCCAGGAATGTGGAAAGCGCAGTAATCATGACCACCAGGCCCATGTTTTGTATCATCCACGCAATGGCCAGTGGTTTGTCCTTGTTCTTGTGAAGTCCTTCTTCGTAAGCTAAAAGCAGGTGGACATCTTCAGTGGAGCCAATGACCAAGATAAGGGACGGCACGATTACGGTAAGCAGATTCACCGGAATTTCAGTCAGGGCCATGAATCCGCCGATCCATAATATACTGGTAAACGAGGTCAACATTGGCAGGGCCGCACAACTCAAAGACCGGGTGACAAGGGCCAGTGTCAGCAACAAAACCAGCACAGACAGGGGAATAATCCGTTTTTGGTCCTCGATCATCATCTTTGAAATTTCATGTCTCAACGTCGGGTCCCCGATCTGAAAAATCTCTTCAAACCGGTTTTCCAGAGGAACCAAAAGATCATTGACTCCCTGAACCAGGGTTTTGTAGAAATGTTTGTTTTTCGGCTGGGATGGAACAAACAGATTAATGGCCAGGCTTTGACCGGATGCGGACACAAGATTGCCGGAAATCATGGGGTTTGCCAGAGCATCCGTCAAAAGATCCTCCGCTTCTTCACCGGTCTCAGGCACCCATCCGGCCAACGGGCCTGTGACCAGCATCCCTTCCTCATTTTTAAAATTATTCACGGAAAAGATGCTTTCTGCCTTGATGATGCCCGGCAACTGTTCCAGGTCGAAAACCAGCGCTTCGATAAGTGCCAGTTTTTCAGGGGAAAACAGGTAAGTATCCCTGATATATACGATATTTATTTTCTCCGATCCAAATGTCTCCACTGCCGCGTGGTAGTTCTCCTTATCCTCGGGATTGGTGACATTCAAACCTTCCAGGGAGGGATCGATTATCAGTTTGGGCAACTGAATTGCAGCTCCGATGGAAATGGCAAGCAGGATGAGTACGATGATCACCGGGTGGGCATGACTGACCTGCATCAGTTTCTGCATAACTCTTTTCCAGGCCGCCTATAGATGCTTATTGCTCAAAATGGTCTTTTCGGTGAACAGGCTGTCGTCTATGGGAATATTGACCTCCTTGGTCTTGATCCCCATCAGGGTTTTGTGATTTTTCTGATGGTTTTCCATGAGCACTTTTTCCGCATACCAGACAGTGTCATGAGAATGCTTGAGATCATGGCTGGTCTGGGTTTTAACCAGCTGATCGCGCTTGTTGTAAAATTCAATTTTCAATGTAAAATAGATATCTTTTCTTATCCATGCCCGTCTTCGGCCGTAAGCACTGTTTTTCTCAGTTTCCCTGTCAGCCGGGATGATATCGATAACAAAACAGTCCTGGTCGTCAAGACGCTGGGGTTCGGACAAAGAAAAAACATAGTTGTCCGGTTTTTCAGGCTGCAGGTCCTCATAGGAGAAATCGCTCCCCATAAAAGCGGTCCGTTTGGATTTGTCGGCGATCCGCTGCAGGGATGTCTGGCCTGGAAGATGCATCCATTGCCTGTATTCTCCCTTTGATGCTTCAATGGTCATCAATGTGGTCCCTTTGAGGTCCGAAGGGGAGATGAACACAATCATGGCCTGCCTGAGGTCATTGTCGGACTCTTTGGCATACCGCTTCAATTCACGGATTTTGCGGTCTCCTTCCTTGTTTATCAGAAGCATGACCACATGATCCCTGGCGGTCTTTACCTTATATCTTTCCATCTGGGTTTCTATAATCTGTCTGCCCTCTGAATTCTGGGCCAGGCACACCAGCGGTGAATATAGAACAAAAAGAGCCCATCCGATAACTGATAACCGTTTTCCCATGATGACTTTCTCCTTATTTTTCAACCAGTCGAATTACATGCATATAGGATACGGAAATGCATTTTGTCAAGGAAAGTATGAGAGAAGATTGAAGGCCTGACATTTGGCCCCGCCGGAACCCCGCTCCAGTAAAAGCCAACTGCTTTGATGTGGTAATTGAAAGCCCATTCTCAGAGCTGGCTTTAACTTCTGCTGGTCACCGCCAGAAACATCCAGCCGATTATGATGCCCCCAGGCCCCCGGTGATGCTAAATTCAAGTGTGCCCATGGTAGAATTTAACTAAACCGCTTTAGAGTGTACCTTAAAAGCTCAGCCAGCAACAAACCAACTAATACTCCTGTTGCATTAGCCGCCATGTCCAACCACTCTCCATGACGATTCACATAAGGCTGTAATAATTCAATGACACCACTGTAAGCTATGAAAAGCAAACCGATTAATAGCCCCGTTTTTGGCTTCTTCAAACCTGTGGGCAGCATGAGAAAAGCATAGGCAATGATATGATGGGTTTTATCAGTGCCGGGGACCGATGGTAACCTTTCAAGAGGCAAGAGCGATAATGTGGTAATTGCAGTAAGCGTAAAAAGCGTGATAGCAATCCACTTTGTTTTAATCAGGTTCAATAATTTAATCATTGAAATATCCATACGTTTCTGTTTATCTTGTTGGGACCTTCTGATTCCCCCGGATTGTTGGTTCGTCTGAATCCAGGGTCTCTGTGACATACTTTTTGATGAGACCGTCTATGTGGTATTTTTCAAGTTTCATGCTGTCACTGTTTCTGATTTGCCTGAATAATTTTTTCAGCCACCCTGATAACAGAAAGGCCCTTTCTTTTGTAAGAGATAATGACCCGGTCTTAAAGCTTCGTTTGATTTCATTGATGCGGAAAATTGGTTTGAGGTCTGGGGGTAAAATTAATCTGAAATAATACCCTGATTGTCTTTGGATAAGATGTTCCATGCGGCCACCATTTTGTACCAGGAATTTGTACCAAAACTTCTGTTAGTGACCCCCAGAAACACAAAACCCCCGATTAACGGGGGCATTGTAAATTCTGGTAGCGACGCAGGGACTTGAACCCCGGACTCTGCGGATAT
>JAABSK010000313.1 GCA_011390435.1 Desulfobacteraceae bacterium
CTGATTTTTCAATCTCTGGTGGTCGCCCTGGTCATGGTCCCGGTTTTTTTGTACGGGTTATACCGCATAAACAGCACGGTGGCGGGCAAACAGGTCCGGGTGGCCCTGGTCCAGACAAACAGGATCGTGACAGAGAACATGAAGGCTTCAGATCAGGTCGAACATTTGAACGCCTATGACAGACTCAGCAGAATTGCCGGCATTGAGAACCCGGATCTCATCGTCTGGCCTGCCGCTTCCCTGCCCGCCGCGATAAGGTCCAGCCGCCTGGTTCGTCACACGGTCAGCCGGCTGGCACAGCAAACAGACTCCTATCTTATGGCCGGCGGTGCCGGACTTGAAAAGATGAAACCCAAAAAGGAAGGCTATAAAGCATACTCAAACAGCGAGTTTTTAATTGACCCTTCCGGGCATTTAAAGGGGGAGTACAACAAGATGAAACTGGTGCCGTTCAACGAGTACCTGCCCCTCCAGGGCTGGATCCCCTGGCCCGGATGGCTGACATCACTAAAAGAGAGTTTCTCTCCCGGTGATACATTTCTGCTTTTTGACATCAACGGGGTAAAATTCGGCGCTCCCATCTGCTGGGAGAATATGTTCCCTGACGTGTTTCGAAGGTTTGTCAAAGACGGGGCCCATTTTATGGTCAGCGCCACAAACGAGGCATTTTTTGGCCGTACTGCAGGCCCGCATCAAACCCTTGCCATGGCAGCTTTCAGAGCGGTGGAAAACAGGGTGGCCATCGCCCGCAGCGCGCCGACCGGCGTGTCGGCTTTTATTAATCCAGATGGAGAGATTGTTGAACGGGTAAGGGACAAAAATGCCAACGACCTTTTTGTTGAAGGGTATATTGTCAGGGATATCCCGGTTTCAGATAAAAAAACCTTTTACACCCTGTATGGTGATATTTTCGCCTATTGCTGCATCGGTCTGACACTATTGTTTATCATGTACTCACGGTTGCCTGAAAAAAGCAGGCCTGCACACCCAGAGACCCTGATATGAATCATGAAACATCACGATTCCACGCCCGTTATTACCGGGTTTACTTTGTCCTGGCCGGATTGCTGACCGTCGTTATATACGCCATCTACGGCGCAAACATTGTAAGATGGGTGAACAGTCCGGATTTCGGATGGCGGACCATGTATAATTCGGGTCCGAACATCGTGGCTGAAGTCATGGAGAAAGGCAGGGATGCCGGATTAAAACCGGGTGATACCATAAAGGCGATCAACGGAAAAAAATATACCACCTTTGACGCGCTTTTTTTTACGATTCGGAACAACGAACCCGGCTCAAAAAACAACTATACCGTCATCCGGGACGGTCAGACAAAAGAAATCACCATCACCACCGGACGCTTGGGCCTTAAGTCAGTATTGGCCAGGAGCGGGCCTGTGTTTGTCATCGGTCTTATTTATGTGTTTATCGGGGTGATTGTGTTTTTGATGAAACCTTTCGCCACAGAAAGCTGGCTTTTTTTTATCATGACCTGTTTTTTTGGAATCTCGATCAGCTACAGTGCTCCCAGTGATCTGATGAAACCTTTATGGATTTATAAGGTTCGCCTTTTTATTGATGTCATCCTGCCGGCACCCATGATTCACCTGGCGTTTCGATTTCCCAAAAAAAGAACATTCCTTTTCAAAAAACCCTGGCTGAGATTTGTGCCATACCTGATATCATTTGTTATCTTTGCCCTCTATATGGCATCATACGAATCTTATTGGAACTCTCCTCCTGCACTGGATCTGATCAATGACAGTTACCTCATGCTGGCGATTATAATATTCTTGACCTTAACGGTCTGGAACAGGTTCAAGGATTCGTCCGTCATGGTGAGGCTTCAATCCCAGGTTATTCTCCTGGGAATTTTTCTGGGCTTTTTTGTGCCGGCCAGTGATCTTCTCCTTCGCAGCTTTTCAAACGTTTATCTTTTTCCCAGCCCGGCCATAGGATTTGCCGTGTTTTTAACTTTTTTTCCGCTTTCCATCGGGTATACCATCGTTAAGCATGACCTTTTTGAATTTGATTCAATCATCAAAAGAACCTATGGTTATATCCTTACTTCAGGTTCCATCGGTGTTGTTTATGCTGTTTTTATATTGATATCCAATCTGGCTTTCGGACAATTTGAAGTCACAAAATCGCCTTTATTTCCTCTTGTGTTTATTTTTGGCATTGTCTTTTTTTTCAACCCGATCAAAAACAGGGTACAAAAATTTATCGACCGGGTTTTTTACCGTCTTGAATACGATTACCAGAAAACAGTCCAGAAAATCAGTGAGACCATGCGCTCGCTGTTAAAGCTCGATGAAATAGTCAAAAACATTATCAATACGGCCGTGAACACCATGTTCATAGAAACGGGGTGTGTCATGCTGCTGAATCAGAGTTCAAAAGCCTATGAATGTCTTGCCGGGGAGATGGCGATTCAAAATCAGGACCCGTCATGTCTGATGCTGACCGCTGATGAACCGATCGTTCAAAAAATGGCCGAAAGAAAAAAGGAAATAACCGTGTACGATTTAGAAGCGGACCCTTTTTTCGAAGACCGGCGGGAGGCATGCAAGCGTGCGTTTGACCAGCTCAAGGCAACGCTTATGATCCCGCTGATTTATGAGGACAATCTCATCGGCCTGATCTCCCTTGGGCAGAAAAAATCAGGAAAATTTTACAGGTCTGCTGACATCAGCCTGCTCAACACCCTGGCAAACCAGGGAGCGGTGGCTATAGAGAATGCCCTGATGATCGAAAAAGTCATTGAAACAGAACGCATGGAAGAAGAGCTTTCCATTGCCAGGGAGTTGCAGGCAAGTATGCTGCCCACTGACTGTCCCCAGATCAAAGGGCTTCAAATCGCTGCCGTTTCGTTATCTGCAAGAGAGGTGGGCGGTGATTTCTATGACTTTATTGACATGGGTGACAAAAGTGTCGGGCTGCTCATCGGAGACGTAACCGGTAAGGGCGTTTCAGGCGCCCTTGTGATGTCAGCGTCCATGAGCATCTTCCGGATGCTTTCAGAGGAAAATCTGACCATCGACAACATCATGAAACAGGCGAATAAAAGAACTCAGAAAGATATAAAAACCGGGATGTTCGTGGCGCTTTTATATGCTGTGTTAAATGCAGAGGATAACACATTGAAGCTTTGCAGTGCCGGCCAGACCCAGCCGATCCATCTGTCTTCCAAAACAGGAAAGGCAAGCCTGATTGAAACAATCGGGGACACATTCCCTTTAGGATTACTGGAAGATGTTGATTATAAGGAAACCAGTATAAATCTGCATGCCGGGGATAAGGTGGTCTTTTACACCGATGGCATTGTGGAAGCCATGAATGAAAATCAAGAGCTGTTTGGTTTTGAGCGCCTGATCGATGAAGTTCAAAAATCAGGGATCATACCGGTAGATCAAATTTTAGAAAATATTGTCAAGCGGGTAAATGTTTTTGAAGAAGGTTTATCTCAGCACGATGATCTGACTGTTATTGTGGTGAGTGTCGGAGAATAAAAGTTAATTTTTTAATTTTTA
>JAABSK010000314.1:0-1300 GCA_011390435.1 Desulfobacteraceae bacterium
TCTTTCAACAGGTCAGAAACATGACGTATATCTTTAGTGCGATACTGCTTATTCATTTTTTTCAGTATGAAATTCGACCCGCTTTCTAAACCAAGACTCACCTCAACACAACCGGAATCTGCCATCTTTTCAATCAGCTCTTTATCCACTTTCCAGGGATATAGAATACCTCTCCAGGCAATATCAAGTTTAGATTGAATTATTTTGTCGCAAAGGTCTTTTGAATACCTTGATGGCAGGTTAAACGTGTTATCCACAAAAAAGAAATGGTCAAACCCAGCCGACACATAAGCCGTCATTGCCTCAATGATTTGGTTTGTGTCTCGTTTGCGGGTGATTCTTCCTTCAATCATTGGGGTTGAACAATAGCTGCAACCCATTGGGCACCCCCTGCGAGTTTGTAATGGAAGCCAGATGATCTCATCACCGATGTCTTTCAAGGTAAAGATGTGTTTGCCAGCTTGAGGATATGCGTTCTGATCAATTTCCTTGAAAGTTGCTGGAGGATTCCCGAAACTTTGCTCAGCATGGTAAAGCCCTGGAATATCGGAAACCTCTTCATCATTTTCTATCTTGTCCAGTAGGCTGACAAAGGATTGTTCTCCCTCTCCCTGGATACCCATGTCTGCACCAAGATAGGTTAATGCATGCCGGGGAAAAATGCTGTATCCGGCCCCACCAAGAACGATTCTCGCCGCAGAGTTCTGCCTGCAGACTGAGATGATTTCTTTCACTGGGTCGAGAAGAAACCTGGCCTGATTCGAAGCCTGATCATCAATGTTTCTAACCGAGATGCCAATGATATTCGGTTGAACCTTATGAATTTGTTTTTCTAAAGATTTCAACGCTTCCGGTTCTGCCATCAGGTTAATTTGTGAAACCTTGTGACCTGCATCTTCGGCGGCTCTGGCCACAAATGCCATTCCCAATGGTAGAACCGGCATATTGATCATTTCCGTATTCGCAGATATTAAAAGAACCTTCATGTTATCACCACTTGTTTTACTCCGCCTAAGGTTGTATCAAATTCTTTGACCCTACCCCAAAAAGCTGTAGTCGAGGTTAAGCCACTGCAGCGACAGCTTCCAAAAGAAAGACTCAAGAATTCAAAACTACCGGGCAGTGAGGACTACGTGAAATGTAATTTCATTGCTTTAATAACTCATCCGGTAACAGTCAACAACTGCTCCCAATCAGTCGTATAAGCAGCTGACCGGTAATTAAACGCCGTCTCCCAGGGCTTGTCAATATAGAGTCCAGCAGCCATGTATTTCAATGTGTTTGACCCCATTTTATTGTT
>JAABSK010000314.1:1310-3533 GCA_011390435.1 Desulfobacteraceae bacterium
CCACCCCTTTGCAGCATAACCGGCAAACAAAATACGGGCTGAAATCACAACAGGATTTCAGCCCGTATTTTTATCAGCAGGATTATCCTTCAAATCGGTAATTCATCCGCCAGTCCAGAGACTCTTTGTCAAAAATCTCCATGACATGTGCTGCTTCCTCCTGGCGCAGAAATTTTTTCGTGGCGGCATAGGCAGGAGTATAAAGCTTCAGCAGTTTGTCAGCATAGGCATATGCAGCTGCCAGAATATCTTCACCTTCCTTGACCAGATCGTCCACAAGTCCGCGATCAAATGCTTCCTTTGGCGAATACGGCATTGCATGAAGCAACGCTTCTTTCCAGTGTTGATGGGGAATGGAAGACCGGCAGATCAAGGTGATCCAGCTGGAGATGACCATTTTATTGGCCACTTCATTGATCTGAATGGTATACGGCCCGTCAGCAACCATATACCGGTCACAGGCATATGACAGGATCGCTCCCCCGGCAATGGCATGCCCGGCATAAGCGGCAATGGTGGGTATGGGGAACAGATATATTTTCAGCATGGTCGTGGCAAACCGTCTTTGAAATTTGATCTGTTCTGTAAGATCCTGGGTCGGCAGAAGTTTCAGGTCAAGACCGGCAGAAAAAACCCCTGGCCTCCCTGTAAAAATAAGAACCGCTGCTTCATCAGCGACGGCCCGGTCCAGGGCCTCGTTGAGTTCGCTGAAAAACTCCCAGTTCATGGCATTCACTTTTCCGTCATCAAGGGTGATACGTGCGATCTTTCCATCGATCTGATATTTTATTCTGTTCATAACATCCTTCTTGTTTGTTAAAAATCGATTTGTCCTGCAGCCAGATTCAAGAAATATCAATCTGTCGTGGGTTTATCAAGCGTTTCGTTATTTTTTAAGGCCGACAGCTAAATCTTCTGCTCCCATGTTTTCAAATCTGTTTGACGGCACCCATTGTTTGAGATATCGTTTTTTGCGAATCATAATTCAAAAAAATGGAGAACACGTCATGACATATGAATTTATCAAACTGGAAATCACAGACCATGTTGCCGTTGTCAGCCTCGACCGGACGGAAAGCCTGAACGCCATTAATACCGACTTTGCCAGGGAAATCACCAGCATATTTCAGGAGCTGGACCAGCAGGATGATGTATGGGTGATCATTTTGAAGAGCAATGCCAGAATTTTCTGCGCTGGCCTTGATCTGAAGCAGATGACGCTGTCAGCACCCAAAGACATCGGCAAATTATTCAAGATCCCGGTGGATGACCGTTATCTGTTTGACTGCTGCCATGCGATTGATGAGTGCAGAAAGCCTGTCATTGCGGCGGTACACAGCAAATGTGTCGGCTTCGGGCTTGATATCTCTGCTGCCTGCGATATGGTTTTATGCACAGCAGATGCGTCCTTTTCCCTGAGGGAGGCCCGCATCGGTATTGTGGCGGATGTGGGTGCCCTGCAACGGCTGCCGTATATTATCGGCCTGACAAACACCAAACAGATGGCATACACCGGCCGTTTTTTCTCAGCTGAAGAAGTAAGCCGGATGGGACTGGTCGCTGAAATCTGTCCGGATATGGATTCCCTGCTGGCAGCAGCACATAAGCTGGCCGGAGAAATCACGCAAAGTGCGCCCCTGGCTGTTCAAAACACCAAAGAGGTTCTCAATTACGGCCGGACAGCAACCATCAGAGAAGGAATCAACCTGGCGGTCCACAAAAACATGCTGCTGCTGAGAAGCGAAGACTGTGCAGAATCCTTCACCGCTTTTATGGAGAAGCGAAAACCTGTTTTCAAAGGAAAGTAGAAGGCGCTGACAGGCAGAAGGCTTTCATCACTAATCAGCAGCCAGCTCTTTTTGCAGCTGTGCCGGAGACATGGTCCAGAACGGGGTGCCATCAGATGTCAACCGGACTTTTAACGACTTATCTCTGTATTTAATTTTGGCTGCCATCATCACTTCCTGACCCTTGATCTGGGCAAAGCATCCCCTCAGCGAGACTGCATCCCCCTTTCTGACCCCGATCCGGCCTGGTTTTTTATACCAGACAGGGCAGACATGGACCATCAAGGGTTCTTCCATACCATTGATCTCCACCAGAAGGGCAACCCCCGGCGTCATACCCGGCATGGGAACAACCTCCTGAACATCAACCACCTTGCCTTTAATCTTTTCAACATCCCGGGCCTGATAGAACTGATTGTACGAGTCATCAATTCCC
>JAABSK010000315.1 GCA_011390435.1 Desulfobacteraceae bacterium
GCAACGTATCTCCGGGAATGGTTTCCCACAGCAGAATGCGGCCGGTCGTGGTCTCATGCATTTTCCCATCAATCCGCACCTTGATACGCGCGTGAAGGGCCAGCTCACCGGCATCAAATGCATACCGAACCTCTTCAATGGAAGAAAAGACAATTCCTTCGCCCTGCTGGTTCCGGACTGCCCGGGTCATATAGTAAATTCCCAGAACAATATCCTGGGTCGGAACGATAATCGGCTGACCATTTGCAGGCGACAGGATGTTATTAGTGGACAGCATCATGATTCGGGCTTCAAGCTGTGACTCCAGAGACAGGGGAACATGAACCGCCATCTGGTCGCCGTCAAAATCCGCATTAAATGCCGGGCAGACCAATGGGTGAAGCTGAATGGCCTTGCCCTCAATCAATACCGGTTCAAATGCCTGAAATCCCAATCGGTGAAGGGTTGGCGCCCGGTTCAGCATCACAGGATATTCTTTTACCACCGATTCCAGTGCGTCCCAGACTTCGGTTTCCTCTCGCTCAACCATCTTTTTGGCGCTTTTTACCGTTGAAACAAGCCCTTTTTGCTCAAGGTAATTATAAATAAACGGCTTAAACAACTCCAATGCCATCTTTTTGGGGATACCACACTGGTGGAGCCGCAGTTCAGACCCAACCGTAATAACGGTACGGCCGGAATAATCCACACGTTTCCCCAGCAGGTTCTGCCGGAACCGCCCCTGTTTGCCTTTCAACGTATCACTGAGCGATTTGAGCGGCCGCTTGTTGGTTCCAGTAACCACCCGCCCGTGGCGACCATTGTCAAACAGGACATCCACAGCTTCCTGAAGCATTCGTTTTTCATTTCGAACAATGATGTCTGGTGCGTTCAGATCCACCAGCCGTTTCAACCGGTTGTTTCGATTGAGAACCCTGCGGTACAGATCGTTAAGATCAGAAGTGGCAAACCGTCCGCCTTCAAGCGGGACAAGCGGACGCAGATCCGGCGGAAGGATCGGACAGACTGTCAATATCATTCGCCCCGGTTCAATGCCGGAATTTAAAAAGGCATCAATCACTTTGAGACGCTTGGCCATTTTCTGCTGTTTGGCAACAGATTTGGTCAAAACAATCTCTTCTTTCAGTTCATCATGGACCGCCTGAAGATCAATTTCATTCAGAAGGGTTAAAATCGCTTCAGCACCGATACCGGCTTCAAACGTCTCCCCAAAGGCTTCAATGGCGTCATAGTATTGATCATCAGATAACAGCTGGTACTTTTTCAGCCCCGTATCCTTGGGATCAACAACAATGTATGAGTCAAAATAGAGAACCTTTTCAAGATTCTTCAAAGTAAGATCAAGCACGTTCCCGATTTTACTGGGCAAACTCTTGAGAAACCAGATGTGTGAAACCGGAGATGCCAGTTCAATATGGGCCATCCGTTCCCGGCGAACCTTGGACTGGATTACTTCGACACCGCATTTTTCACAAACAACGCCACGGTGTTTCATGCGTTTGTATTTGCCGCAGTTACATTCGTAATCTTTTATGGGACCAAAAACCTTTGCACAGAACAATCCGTCCCGTTCAGGCTTGAACGTACGATAGTTTATCGTTTCCGGTTTCTTGATTTCACCATGAGACCACTCTCTTATCTGGTCTGAAGATGCAAGGCTGATCTGAACGCCCTGATAAATCTTAGGATCTTTTGGCTTTGCGAAGAAATCATATATATTATCCAATGTCTTCCCCTTATTTACTTCCTTCTATAAGATTCATATCCAAACCCAGACTATTGAGCTCTTTGGTCAAGACCCTGAAGGATTCTGGCATTCCAGGCTCTAAAACGTTTTGGCCTTTCACTATTTTTTCATACATTCGGGTTCTTCCGGTCATGTCATCGGATTTGACCGTCAAAAATTCCTGTAATGCATGTGCAGCGCCATAAGCTTCCATTGCCCAGACTTCCATCTCTCCAAGCCGCTGACCACCGAACTGGGCTTTACCGCCCAACGGTTGCTGAGTCACCAGAGAATAGGGCCCGATGGACCGGGCATGGAGTTTGTCATCAACCAGGTGATGGAGTTTCAGCATATACATGGCTCCCACGGTTACCGGCTTGTCAAATGGTTCTCCGGTACGTCCGTCATACAAAATGGCCTGGCCGCTCGTATCAAATCCGGCAAGGTCAATCAGGTATTTGATTTCCGCCTCACTGGCACCATCAAAAACAGGGGTCGCCATATGCACCCCGTTTCGATACTGCGTGGCAAAATCAACCAGCTCCTTGTCAGACATCTTCTGGATATCAGCAACCAGAAGATCTTTGTCCTGATATTTTTTCTGATTATCCGTCATGGCAAAAATATCAATAACCTTTTGTCTCAGCGCATCAAGTTTCATCTGGCTGAGCAGTTCATCAATCCGTTGCCCAAGACCGAATGCCGCATGACCCAGATGGATTTCAAGAATCTGCCCGACATTCATTCTGGATGGAACTCCAAGTGGATTAAGGACCATGTCCACAGGCCTGCCATCTTCAAAATAGGGCAGATCTTCAACCCTGAGAATTCTGGAAACAACACCTTTGTTTCCATGGCGGCCGGCCATTTTATCACCGACAGATAAAACACGCTCCATTGCCACGGAAATTTTGATCATTTTCAACACCCCCGGGGGGAGGTCATCCCCTTTTTCATACCGGGACACCTGACGGTTGAAATGCTCTCTTGCTTTCTGGATCTGATTCTGGGCACTCTCCAGAATCAATTGTGCCTTTTCAGTGGCCACTGCATCCTTAACTGCGATATTCACCAAAACCGACACTGGCACGTCAGACAATGCCGCAGGACTGATTTTGGTTCCCTTTTTCACAACGATTTTTCCATTTTTTTCAAGATCGGACAATGTCTTGTGTCCATCAAGAATGACTTCCACTTTTTCACGGGCAACCGATGAAATAATTTTGATTTCATCGTCCCGATCTTTTTCAAGCTTTTCAATTTCCTCGTCTTCGATCAATCGTGTGCGGTCATCCTTCGGGAGTCCCCGTCTTGAAAACACCTTGGCATCAATCACTTTTCCCTTAACGCCTGGTGGCACACACAGTGAGGTATCCTTCACATCACCGGCTTTTTCTCCGAAAATCGCCCTGAGCAGTTTTTCCTCAGGTGACAACTGGGTCTCTCCCTTTGGCGTGATCTTGCCCACAAGGATATCGCCGGACACAACTTCAGCACCCAGCCGAATAATGCCGCTTTCATCCAGATTCTTCAACGCCTCTTCGCCCACATTGGGGATATCCCGCGTGATCTCCTCTTTTCCCAGTTTGGTATCACGGGCCAGAACCTCAAACTCCTCAACATGAACAGAGGTATACACCCCGTCTTTTACCAGACGCTCACTGACCAGAATGGAGTCCTCATAATTATATCCGTCCCACGGCATAAAGGCGACAGTCACATTTTTGCCCAGAGCCAGCTCTCCCATTTCAGTCGAGGGTCCGTCGGCAATGACCTGACCTTTTTTAACGTGCTCCCCTTTATAAA
>JAABSK010000316.1 GCA_011390435.1 Desulfobacteraceae bacterium
ACTCGGTTTGTCTGCGGCCGGGGCTGGAACTCTTATGGCGCCGGTATATCCGGGCGCTGTCGCTTATGGACCTGAAAATCCCGGCTATTTTCTGAGTAAAGATTCCTATGAGCAGGTGAAGGCTTTTTATAATAAGGACAAAGGAGCTCCTGCCTGGGAAAAAGAACATAAGGAGCAGGGTTGGACCGCTTTTTTCGAATACATGAGTGTAGTGGAGGTTCATAAATATGATCCTGTGGGATCAGCCATCGGGGTGCGCGTTATCGGAAAAGATATTGATATGTATGATGGCGTACCGGTGTCAACACTTCCGGTGGTAGGTGAAATCTTCAGCAATATCAAAATGCTGATGATGCAGCAGGACAGGCCCGATATGTCCGAATACAATAATCTGGTGGATAAATACCGCCATCTGTCCTGCTGGTATTTTCCTCTTACAGAAGATCCGGATGCTCCGGGTTCCTTCATCCCCATGGATCAATTTATCCTTAATCAGTGCAAGAAAAGTCCTGATGAACAAGATTCGGAGCGGAACATGCAGGGTTTAGCCAAAAAAGCCGAAGAACTTATGATGCAGGGGAAACAGCGAGAAGCACTTGAACTGTTGCAGCAGATGGGGAATGCAGCCCAGAATGAAGTTGTACGCGCGACCGGCAGCCAGGGAATTGAAAAATGGAAAGAGGGCCTTGTTGAACTTCAGGAAAAAGGTTTTCCGACCAGGATTGAAATTGCCCCCCACCCCTGAGAATGTATAAATCAATCAACCAAGAAAGAAAGAAAGAGATATTTCAGGGAGACCCAAAAGGAAAAATTTTGTTGTCCGGTACCATGGTGAATAACATTTGAAAGACCTGGAAGATATTTTCATACTTTCCTTGACAAAAAGCATCTTTCTATCCTAAATCCTACTAAGGGTCTGCGTTGAAATAAGAGAATGTTATTTGCTGCTTTCAAGGAGGTTAATTGATGACACAGTCAAACAGACCATCCAACTTGCTATATAGCGTTACAGAAAGACCTCCCTTGTGGATTGCATTTTTGTCATCTTTTCAGCATCTATGCGTCTTTGCTATTTCCTTTATATTTCCGGTGATGATCGTCAGGAGTATTGGTGGCAGCACCATTGAAGCGTCTTTTCTGGTCAGCATGTCCATGATCGCGGGAGGCATCGGGGTCATGGTCCAGGCCTTTTCCAGGGGGCCGCTGGGTTCAGGTTACCTGTGTCCGCAGGTATGCGGTCCGTCCTTTCTCGCGGCATCGATTATAGCGGCAAAGACCGGGGGTTTGAGTCTGATGCTGGGAATGACCTTCATCGCCGGGCTGGCTGAGGCCTTATTCTCCAGGATACTCCCCTATCTTCGATTTCTTTTTCCACCGGAAATCACTGGATTAATCGTAGCCCTGGTAGGGATAACAGTGATCCGTTTTGCCGCCATGAATTTTTTCGGTCTGGGGCCGGGGGATGTTGTAATCCAGCCGGAAGAGATCATGATCTCCCTGGTCACCCTGAGCCTGATTATTGGACTGAATGTCTGGAGCAAGGGAAAGCTGAAGCTTTTCTGTGTGCTGGTGGGAATGCTGGCGGGATATGTATTGGCCTACGCCCTGGGGTTGATCGATACGCGCCAGCTTGCCTTGATAGTGGAAAGTCCTTTTTTCTGGCTTCCTTTTTCCCATCATCCAGGTTGGTCTTTTGACTTCTCTCTTTTGATTCCCTTTCTTGTAGCCATGATTTGTTCATCCCTGAAAAGCGTAGGGGATTTGACCACTTGTCAGAAGATCAATGATGCCAACTGGAAAAGAACGGATATGAACAATATCAGCAAAGGCATACTGGCTGATTCTGTAGGCTGTATGTCTGCAGGAGTCCTGGGAGGCATGGGGCAATCCACCTCTTCAACCAATATCGGTTTATCCATCGCTACCGGGATCACAAGTAGATTCATAGCTTATCCAATGGGTCTTTTGCTGATCCTTCTGGGATTTTCCCCGAAATTGTCCCTGGTCTTTGCCATTATGCCCAAACCTGTTATGGGCGCAACCTTGGTCTTTGCCCTAAGCTTTATGATCGTGGCGGGGTTTCAAATTGTCATGAGCAGGATGATTGATGCCAGAAAAACGTTTATTATCGGTATTTCGCTTATTTTGGCTTTAACCGTGGATATCATGCCTGAATCGTTTGAAAATCTTCCTTCCTGGATAAGTCCTGTCTTCAGTTCTTCCCTTGCCGCGGGGACCCTGACCGCTGTTTTTTTGAATCTGCTGTTTCGAATCGGGATGGTCAAAAAAGTGCATATCACGGTCAAGCCGGAGATCAGGTCATCGGCCCTTCTGATCGATTTCCTGGAAAAGAACGGCGCTCAGTGGGGGGCCAGACCGGAAGTGATTGCCAAGGCTTGTGCAGCAGGCAATGAATTCATAGAAGCTGTGGCCGAGCATGGTCTCACTGATCAGGATATCAAGATTGAGATCGCCTTTGATGAATTCAGCCTTGATGTTCATTTGTTCTATCAGGGGGAGCCCATGAAGTTTCTTTGTGACCCGCCCGATTTACAAAGGATTCCGGATGACAAGTACGAACAGTTAAAACTCTCCTGCTATCTCATGGAAAAGCATACCGATAAGATTAAAAGCGTGGCCAAAAACCGATTTGTGACACTCCATCTTCATTTTGAACATTAGCAGGTCAGCAAAAGCTATGCAAATATCCTGCTTTGCTGAAATTTGTGTTTTTTTAAGGAATTCTGCCTGATGAATTTTATTGTTATCCATGCAAACCTGAAAACAAAACACAAGATCACCCTCCATCATCTGCGATTCATTAAATCTATATTTCATATTGCCAACCGTTTCTTAATCTTTTCAAAAACTTCTTCTCCGGGTATCAGATTCGCTTTTCCGCAATCGAGCGATTGACATCTACGTTCAACTTCTTTTGACCATGCCTTGTCAATATCCTCTTGAGTTGGCAAATTAGTGCTAATAAGCAATTTATCAATAAGAAGCAATCTATCATCTATCGGTAAATCAAAGTGTATGGATCCCCATCACCCACCCCGCATATTCTTCTCAAACATCTCAACCGGCATGGGATATGGCGGCGGGGGATTTTTTTTTCGGATTGTTTCCATGGACGGTCCCCAGGTGGGAGATTTGAATCTATGGGCACAAAATAATCTTAATGAGCGGTTTTACAGCGGAAAAACCCGAGCCCTCCACGGCACCCATCTGAGTACGGGTGACCGGATGTGGAGCAGCTTTCCCTGTCTGAGACCCATGGCCACCATCACCTATGACAGCCTTGACTGGTACGGTTTTGATGAATTCGGCGGCAGTGTGCATGATGTTATCGGCACCCGGTGCGCCCCCTACACCGGACGACTTTTGCGCGGTACAGACTATCACCGGTGCTGCCATTCCAATCTGACCCGGGCCCTGGCCGGTGCAACCGGGCTCTCTGCCGAAGCTGCAGAACCCCTGGTCCATGATGTACTTAATGTATTCATGTGCACCGGATTTACCCGGGACA
>JAABSK010000317.1 GCA_011390435.1 Desulfobacteraceae bacterium
GCTGGTCTGGCCGTACCGATGGTGTAGAGGGCAAATGCAGCCTTGGCGGTTTCATCTGGTTCACCATAGCGGAAAAACTGCTCCCAGATGCGCACGTAGTCTTTTGTCATGGGCAGCAGATCAATTACCCGGCCTTCTCCTTCCAGGGTATCATCGTCTGAATTAGCAGACCGCTCCTGTCTTCTGGCGTCTTCAAAAATATCAGCAAGGATCCGCGGATTTTCAATCCCGTACTGATGGGCTGCCCATGCCGCGATAATCCGGGCATCCTTGTGTCTGGAATCCAGATACGGCAGCACAACCGCTTCCATGTCCACAGGTTCCCAGCCCAGAACATTGATCAACTGAATCGCGGTATAGTTTCTTTCCGCCTGGAACAGACCGCTGCCGTCGTCTTCGACAAACCGCATCAATGTTTCCAGCCCGTCGCGGGTGCGCACCAGCTGGGTGGCGCACTGAATCTGCTGTGCATATTCCTCCGGATAATACCGGGAATAAACAAAAATCTGGGGCACATCCTTATACAGATTATAAATAATATTATTGCGGTCGTCTCTGGACGACACTGCAGCGGAAACATCACAATAGTCAAGGGCAAACTCCTGTTGATAGCGCAGGGTATCCGGCATGTCAAAACTGTTCGCAGCAAAGGGCATGGGCAGTTTGTCCATCCCGCTGACCTCTGTGACCTTCCAGGGAAGTTTATAGTTTGCCAGTGCATGATTTTCCCAGGTTTTTTCAGACCAGTTCAAAGCGGTCTTGGCCGCTTTCGGGGTCATGTCCACACCAGCATCCTTCCATTTTTTAAACCGCATGTTCATAACTGAGTTGTGACGGCTTTCACTGATCAAGGAGCGTTTATACGTATCCCAGTCATTGTCGATGGAAGTGTCATAGGCGTGGATAATCTTCCAGGCCTTATCCAGAATCGCTGCCTTGTTTTTGATGGCCGCCTGAATTTTATACCCAGGGACTTCATCAGAGACTTTTGCGTAATTGACCAGCTGGGTAAAGGTGCGGTCCAGCATTTTTTTGGTTTTATCCTCTGGAATATGAGGACGGTCCGGGTCAAACCCGGCCTTGGCATGGCCGAATCTTGCTCCAAACCCCTCGTGGGCATAGGTATCCATGTAAGAATGAAGGCTCATTCCCATGTAATAGGGATTGACTGCTGCTGCATGGCCTTTCTGGGACTGCCCCATGGCGGTCAGTGTATTGTACAGACCGTAATAACTGTTCTGCCGGGCATCCTCATAATACCGGGTTTTAAATACCCTTCCTTCCTTATGCAGCAGACCTGGAAAATGCCAGTTTCGTCTGCGTTCATTGGCTGAATCTTTGTAGGGATTCTTTTCAGCCATGGGTTCGGTTTTTGAGGATGTGTCTGTTGTCAGATTGGACAATGCAAATTTTGCCCTGGCCTCACGATCAAACCCGATTTGACCGGACATCCAGTAAATCATATAATAATGCATATCATCTTCATAGGATTGAACCGGGCCTGCCAGACCCAGCAGCAAACAGATTCCGATCAGAAGCGCACTCATTTGTTTCATACATTTTCTCCTATACAGGTTGTTAATAAAAAAAAGAGAATCCTTTCCCTTATAAATCAAATTCAATACCGGCCTGTTCAACCACCAGGGCATGACGATTTTTTTCCTGCTGGTTGACCTGTTTTACATCATGTTCATCCATGATAACCGTGGGTGTTATAAAAATCAGCAATTCCCTGATATCGCTGTCATCATCACTTCTGCCGAATAGAGCGCCAACCATGGGGATATCCTTGAGACCGGGAATTCCTTTTTCAATGAGTTTGGATTCATGGGAAATCAGGCCGCCAATGACCAGGGTTTCTCTGTCCTGAACGATCACTGTGGTTGCCGCTTCCCGCTCAGAAGCACGGTAGGTGCCGTTTTTTTCGTCAAAAGAAACCAGGTTGGACAACTTCTGGCTGATGTTAAGGGTCACATCCCGGTTGTTGGAGATCACCGGCGTGACCACCAGTTCAAGGCCGACCTTGAACTGTTCAAACGTGGATATTTCACGGTTGTCATTGTCAAACCGCGTGCCTTTTTTAACCGGAACTTCATCTCCGATCCTCAGTTTGGCTTCCTTGTTTTCCATGGCCAGAATATGGGGGGTGGATATCACCTTTGCATCTTCACTGGTGGCCAGAAAATGGGCCAGAACCTCAAAATCACCCTGTTTCAAAACCGACAGTTTAAGGCCCTCTCCGACAATTTTCTGAACATTTGCAGAGCTCTTGAATAGATTGCCCAGATCATTGGCAACCGTGGTTGCCGTTCCACCTGAGTTGCCCTGCAGCAGCCATTCCAGCCCCATTTTGGTATTTTCAGTCAGGGCCACTTCCACCAGCATGGCAGAGATGGACACCTGCCGTTTACGGATATCCACCTGATCAATGAGACGCTGGATGGTTTCGTGCTGGGTTGCAGTGGCGGTAACCACCACACTGTTGCTGTCTTTTATGGGCACGACTCCCACCCGGGAATCTGTTCTGGACTGGCTGGTTTCAAACATCCGGGACAGCATGGCGGAAAACTCTTCCGTGTTCAGGTATTGCAGTTTATACGCACGGGTTTCCGGCACAAATCCCGGCTTGTCAATTTCCCTGACAATGGCCTCGATTTTTTTGATATTGGCGCCGGTTGCCGTGATTACCAGATAATTGAGTTCCTTTGCGGCAAAAATCGTGGCATCCTTTGATACCAGGCGGCTCAAATCTTTTACAATAACGTCGGCATTGGCGTATTTCAACTGGATAATACCGGTCTGCATCCGATCCCCGCCCGCTCCGACAATGCCCACTGTTAAAGCGCTCTGGGCGGCATCCTGCTTCCGGATAATTTTAAAATAGGTGTCATACTCCACCACAGCCAGTTGTTTCATATCCAGAATCGAATAAAAAAGTTTGATGGCCTCTTTTTTGGAAAGGGCTGTGGAAGAAATCACCGTGACCCGACCCTGAATTTTTTCATCCGGAAGAAAGGCTTTACCCATAAGGGCTGAATACAATTCCAGGACCGCCATGATGTTGACATCCCGAAAGTTGAAATTAATCAATTTGTCCTGGTCCGGATCTTGTGTGTTTACGGTGGTGCAAATGGCCGGTGCCGCCATGAACAGTCCTGCCACGATAACGATCAGGGTAATGATGCAGCAAATTTTTTTTCGATTCATATCATGTCCTCACGACCAGGGATTGATTCCGGTATGGTCATCTGTTTTGTTTTCCCGTATGAAAATAGTTTGAAGGAAAGCTGTCCTGGATAAGCTGGTTGACTTCCTGCTGATCCGGATAATCCCAGAAAAGTTCTTTTTTCTGTTCTTCGCGCGATAAAACAATGGACTGGCCGGTGATGCTGACCACGATGCTGTCGTTGACCAAATCACCGATGGTGACCGTCAGAACCCTGCTGCCATGACGGCTGGTGCTTTCGATCATGGCCTGGGGATCCGGGCCCTCTGGTGCGGTGGCCAGCAGCCGCAGCCCCC
>JAABSK010000032.1 GCA_011390435.1 Desulfobacteraceae bacterium
TTTTTTGATGCTCCATGGGAAAAAAGGCACATTGCGGTAAAGCAGCTCAAAACCACATAACAAAAACCGCTGTAAAATAACAGAAAAATCTGCACAGAACGGTTTGTGTTTGACATTTGAGTTTTAACCCTTAAAATCTGGTCATATTTTTTTAACCTCAAAAAGGAGGCACCCCCATGCCTGAATTAACTGCTATCATGGAAACCAGCAAAGGAACCATTAACATAAAGCTGTTTGCTGACCAGACACCACTGACCTGCAGCAATTTTGCGAACCTGGCCAAAAGAGAATATTACAACGGCCTGAAATTTCACCGCGTGATTTCAGATTTCATGATCCAGGGCGGATGCCCCTATGGAAATGGAATGGGCGGCCCGGGTTATGAGTTCAAGGATGAATTTAAAAAAGAACTCAAGCATGACAGACCTGGAATTCTCTCCATGGCCAATGCCGGTCCCGGAACAAACGGGAGCCAGTTTTTCATCACCCATGGCCCCACCCCGCACCTGGACGGCATGCATACCGTGTTTGGCGTGGTGGAAAGTGATGAAGACCAGAAAGTCGTTAACAGTATTGCCCAGGGAGATACTATCGAAAAAATCACCATCAAAGGCAATGCCGGTTCGCTGTTCAAAAAGGTCAAAGATGATCTGGACAAATGGAACAAGATCATCAACAAGCAGTTCCCCAAACTGCCCAAAGCCTGATGCGCTTCAGACAGCACCATTAAGCCCATATACTAAAAGGCTGGAAACAGATCATGTCTCCAGCCTTTTAAAAATCAGACAAACAAAATTCTATGGTGATGTTTCCAGCTCCAGGTAGAGGGGAATGTTGTGAAGGGATGAGCTGTGTTCCTTTGTTTCTCCCAGTCGCCAGCTTGAAATTTTGATTCCTTCTGCTTCAATTTTTTTGACCATCCCGTTGATATTGATCAACGGATGGCGGGAAAATACGGTTGGCAACCCATAGGTCAGGCTGCACACCAGGCATTTACCCGGTCTCTGGGTCAGGTTGAATACCAGAACAATCTGACGGTCATCAGCGGCCACAAATCCAAGCCGGATATCGTATGCCCCGTCTGACGCATCCCCATAAAGCGCTTCAAAAAACTGATTGCTCATCTCCGGTGGCAAAAGCGTGTCAAGAAACGCCTGATCCGACACCCGGTTGATTGCAGCCTGGTCCATTGTATCTGCTTCCTTTTAACGTAAGTTATCAAACAAAAAACCTTATCTTTTTATTAAACCTGAATGGGAAAATCAAGATTATTTTATTTTCAGCGTCACCATGATATGGTATGAAATACATATTTTCTCATGCTTCTTTCTGAAAAGGACGCTGTAAATGACCACAAAACAATCGTTTGGGCTGGTACTTTCCGGAACGGTGTCTGCATTTGTGTTCCTGGTACTGTCCGGCTTTTATATCACCGCTTGCCAAAAACAGGTGCTTGATGAGTTGAAAATCCGCATGAGTACCCTCCAATCAGAAATCGGACCAGATACTGCAGGAGAAATTCAGCAGCTCTTCACAGGCGTTGAGCAATCCGTAAAAAAAACCAGCCGGCGTCTGGGAATCGTTCAATCCATTGGCGCAGGTGCCGGGATTCTCCTGCTGGGTTTTGCTTTTTTCCGGTTTTCCTCTTTTATCCGTCATCTCACCCATTGCACAACCCTTGTCTCGCAAATGGGAAAAGGGGATTTAACCTGCCGATTCCAGATACCGGTCAAGTCCGAAAACCAGATGGATGAACTTCAGCTGCTGGAAAACCAGCTGAACCTGTTTGCCGGAACCATACAAAAAAACATCAAAGAGATTGCTGTCGAGGCCCAGGCCCTGAACAAATCTTCTGTTGGAATGAACAAGGCTGCCAGGGATTTGACCGGGCAGTCAGACAGATCTGCCGACAGGTCCGGGCAGGCAGCCGGTCATGCCACTGCCATGAGCGAAACGGTCAATGGCGTTGCCGCTGCCATGGAAGAACTGAGCACCAGCACCAGCCAGATGTCCCGGTCCACTGCTTTTATCGCAGATACCAGCCGGGGCATTGCCCAGCATGCTGTTCAGGCCAGTGACATTTCCGCCAGTGCCGTACAAACAGTGGATGACGCATCAACCCGGGTGGACAACCTGGGAGCGGCAGCGCGAAAAATCGGAAAGGTGTCCCAGGCGATCACCGACATTTCCGAGCAGACCACGCTTCTGGCTTTGAATGCCGCCATTGAGGCGGCCAGGGCAGGCGAGGCCGGCAAAGGGTTTGCCGTTGTTGCCCACGAAATTAAAAACCTGGCCGACCAGACATCTCTGGCCACAGACCAGATCAAAGACAACATTGACTGGATCCAGGATGCAACCGCTTCCACTGTGGCGGATATCAAAGAGATTGCCCGGATCATGAGCGATGTCAATGATATTGTCAAAAACATATCTGAAGCGGTTGATGATCAGGCCCGGACTGTTCAGGAGCTGGATACCCATGTATCCCAGGGAGCAGAAGCGGCTCAGGATGTCACGGCAACCCTTTTGGGCACATCTGGTGCCGCCCTTAAAATCGCGGATGATATTACCGATGTCAACCAGACCCTTTTTCAGATGTCTGCCAGTGTCACCCGGATTGCGTTGAACTCAGACCAGCTGGCAAACCGGTCAGAGCAGCTTCATAACATACTGAACCATTTTACAGTTGATTGACGATCACCTATTTTTTTTATGCAAATGGACTTGTAATCTATGGACTATCTTGAAAGCAAAACCCGCTTCAAACCCGTGTTAACCGGAATGCCGGATTTAACCCTGATCCAGCTGCCGAAACCGGCTACAGTCGCTGCATCTGCCATGGATATCCCGTATATCCGGCCGAAACTTATGGTAAAGGAAAATGATCCGGTAAAAATCGGAACCCCCCTTTTCCATGATAAACGCAACCCGCTGATCCAGTGGGTATCCCCAGGGTCCGGTCACGTCAAACGCATTGTCTTTGGCCAGCGGCGCAGATTAATCGAAGTGGTCATTTCCCTGGATAAAGAAGAATCCTGGGTCCGGTTTGACCCGATCCGCGCATCAGCCTTTTCCAGCGCTCCAAAAACCGATATCGTTACCATGCTGCAGCAGGGCGGTGTGTGGCAGTTCTTTCGGGAATTTCCAGCAAAAGATACGGCAGATGCAGACAGTCAGCCACCCATGATCATTGTTTCCTTACACGGAAATGACATTTTCTCCCCCCACCCTGCACTGGCCCTGAAAGACCGGACCGCCCTGTTTGCTTCCGGACTGGATCTGCTGAAACGATTCAGCAATCACATTGTTGTCACTGCACGGAAAAGCGCACTTCCCCGGCTGGGAAAACTGGCAGCGCATGTTACCCATACCGTCTCGGACACCTATCCGTCATGGAACCCGGGTGTTGTGCTGTACCAGTTGAAAACCGGTGTGGAGGATAACCGCTCCTGGTGCATTTCAGCAGAACACCTGATGCTGATGGTCCAGTTTCTGACCACCGGGCAATACCCGGTTCAACGGGTGGTTACCGTGACACGGGGAACAGACAAAAAACCCCATGCGCTGACCCGTCAGGGGGCACCTGTTGCTGCAGTGATCGGCCGGATGGAAGAAAACACCCTGATCACCACGGGTCTTTTCAATGGCAGATCGGTTCCGCCGGACACCCATCTGGGATTTTTTGACACCACCTTGAATGTGCTTGCAAACCACCCGGATGGTGTCCTGTTTGGTTTTATCCGGCCCGGATTGAATACCCCCACCGCTTCCAGAACCTTTCTATCCTGCCTGACCCGCTCCCCCCGGAAGCTGGACAGCAACATCCATGGAGAAGAGCGGGCCTGCATCAACTGCGGGTACTGCACCCGCATCTGCCCGGTGGACCTGGCACCTGGTTTTATCATGAAAGCCCTTCACAGTGATGACATTGAAGATGCTCTGGACCTGGGCCTGCTGGATTGTGTCAGTTGCGGACTGTGCACCTATGCCTGCCCCTCCAAGATTGAACTGAACCTAATTCTGTCCAATGGGATGGATGCGCATTACAAGGACAAACAATAAGTCATGAAAAAACTTAAAGACCTGTTTGATAAAAATGAAGCGCATTTTACCGGTTCTGGAAAGCTCAGGTTTCTGGAACCGCTGTTTGATGCCACCAAGACCTTTTTCTTCCTGCCCTCACCGCAAAACCGGCACACCCCTTTTGTGCGGGATCACCTGGATTTGAAACGGTATATGAGTTTTGTCATTCTGGCACTGATGCCCGTACTGTTATTCGGCATCTACAATACCGGATATCAGGCCGGCCTGGCCAGAGGGATGCAGTACTCTTTTTTTCAGGCATTCGGGCTTGGGCTGCGATATGTTCTTCCCATTATTGTTGTCACCTATGCGGTGGGATTTTTCTGGGAGATTCTGTTTGCCTCCATCCGGGGGCATAAAATCAGCGAAGGACTTCTGGTCACCGGCCTCCTGTTCCCCCTGACCCTGCCGCCCACCATACCGCTGTGGCAGGTGGCCATGGGCATTTCCTTTGGGGTGGTCATCGGCAAGGAAGTCTTTGGCGGCACAGGAAGAAATCTTCTGAACCCGGCACTGACCGGGCGGGCCTTTCTGTTTTTCTCCTATCCGCTCTCGTTGTCCGGAGATGTCTGGATTGCCGGAAAAACAGCAGTGGACGGCATCAGCGGTGCAACAGCACTTGCTGTTGTCGGAGCAGAAAGCGAAAGCATTACTGCTGCCCTTTCCCGATCCGGGTTTGATCTGCCCAACCTGTTCATCGGCCTGATTCCCGGCAGTATCGGCGAAACATCCGCTTTATGCTGCCTTCTGGGCGCAGCATTTCTGGTCATCACCAAAATTGCCAATTTCAGAATCATTGCCGGCGGCATCATCGGCCTGATCTTTACAGCGCTGGTGTTTTATCTGATTCCCGGCGGACAGGGGTCATGGCTGAATGCAGGCCCCCTGTATCACCTGCTTGCCGGCGGGTTTCTTTTTGGCATCTCTTTTATGGCAACCGATCCGGTCAGTGCGCCTGGAACCAACCTGGGCCGATGGATATTCGGTTTTTTAATCGGTTTTCTGACGGTTACCATCCGGGTGGCAAATCCAGCGTTTGCAGAGGGCACCATGCTGGCCATCCTGTTCATGAATGTGTTTGCCCCGCTCCTGGATCACATGATTCTCAAACACCAGACATCAAAGAGGATTCCCAATGTCTGAAAAACCAGATAAAAACAGCAAAAAAAATGTCATTGTCTTTGCCCTGACAATCTCTGTCATTTGCAGTCTTTTAATCACCCTGTCCGCAGGGGGATTGAAAAAATTCCATGTGGCCAACATGAAGCTGGACAAAAAAACCAATATTCTCAAGGCTGCCAACCTGATCGGTGACAAAAAGCCAGACAGGGAAAAGATCAATACACTCTATGACACCCATATCCAGGAAGTGGCTGTGGATGAAACCGGACAGGTAACCAGCACGCCCACCGGAAACACCCTGCGCCTCTATTTTTACCAGGAAAACGACCAGATCGCCGGATACATCCTGCCCATCAATTCCCGGGGCCTGTGGGGGAAAATTCAGGGATACCTGGCGTTTAAAGCAGATGGACAGACCGTATCAGGGTTTTCAGTTTTCAGCCACTCAGAAACCCCCGGGCTGGGCGGAGAAATTGAAAGCGCCTGGTTTCAGGACAACTTCAGAGGCAAAAAAATCCTCAACTCAGAGGACAAATTTGTATCGGTGGGCATTGCAAAAGGCAAGACAGAAGATCTTCCTGCAGACAAACAGCCCCATTATGTGGATGGTATCTCCGGGGCCACCCTTACCGGACAATATTTGTCTGAAGGCATCAAAGAGACCCTGGTTCAATACAATCCGGTTTCCATTACGTTTCGCCAGAAAAATCTGAAAGCCTATCAAAAGGATATTGAAATACAAACCGATCAATCAGATAACGAGAAAAGGAATTGATTTTTATGTCCCAGGAACAGATCACCACTTATAAAGAAATCGTTTTCAGAGGGATATGGCATGAAAATCCCGTGGCTTATCAGGTTCTGGGAATCTGCTCCGCACTTGCGGTAACAGTCCAGATGTCCACTGCCGTTGTCATGAGCATTGCCCTGACCCTGGTATGCGCCTTTTCCAATCTGCTGGTTTCACTTTTGAGAAAACAGATCCCGTCAAATATCCGGATCATTGCAGAACTTGCCATTATTGCCTCTCTGGTTATTGTCACAGACCAGATTCTCAAGGCCTTTTTCTATGATATTTCCAAGCAGCTGTCGATCTTTGTGGGCCTGATCATCACCAACTGCATCGTGCTGGGACGGGCTGAATCCTTTGCCCTGGCCAACAAACCCCTGGATTCCTTTTTTGACGGGATCGGCAACGGCCTGGGGTACAGCATGATCCTGGTACTGGTGGCTTTTTTCAGAGAATTTCTGGGCTCTGGTAAATTTTTGGGATTTTCAATTATTCCGCAGTTCATCTATGATATCGGATATCAGAACATGGGACTGATGGTACTGGCACCCGGAGCATTTTTCATTATCGGTCTGCTGGTATGGCTGAAAAACAGCATTCCGGGAATATCAAAGGAAGAAAGGTAACGTATCATGGGCGATCTGATCAGTCTGTTTATCAATTCCGTATTTATCGGCAATATTCTGCTGGCCTATTTTCTGGGCATGTGTTCGTTCATTGCGGTTTCCAAAAACATTGAAACCGCTACCGGCCTGGGATTTGCCGTCATTTTTGTCCTGTCCGTGACCAGTCCGCTCAACTGGATCATCTATCACGGTCTTCTGGCACCCGGAGCACTGTCCTGGGCCGGAATGGGCGACCTGGACCTGAGTTTTTTAAAATTCATCACCTTTATCGCGGTGATCGCTGCACTGGTCCAGGCGGTGGAAATGATCATTGATAAATATTCTCCGCTGCTGTATGCCGCACTGGGGGTATTTCTGCCGCTGATTGCCGTCAACTGTGCCATTTTGGGAACATCTTTGTTCATGGTGGAGCGGAACTACACCTTCATGGAATCCATCATTTTCGGAGCCGGCTCCGGCACCGGGTGGATGCTGGCCATTGTGTCCATGGCTGCCCTGCGCAAAAAGATCAAGTATGCCGACGTTCCCAAAGGCCTGGACGGTTTCGGCATCACCATGATCGTTGCAGGCCTCATGGCCATGACATTCATGATGTTCTCAGGAATCACCCTTTAAGGAGATCCATACCCGTGCTTTATCTTTTCAGTATACTGGTTTTTACAGGTGTTATTTTAATCCTGGTGGGCGTTCTCTTGTTTGTCGAAACCAAAGTCACCACAAAAGGGAACTTCAAGGTCATCATCAATAAAAAAACAGACGATGCGCTGACCATCTCCGGAAACCCAACCCTGCTGTCTGCACTGTCGCAAAATGAGATCTTCCTGCCGTCTGCCTGCGGCGGGTCCGGCTCCTGCGGCATGTGCAAATGCGAGGTTGTGGAAGGCGGCGGCAGTATTCTGCCCACAGAACTTTCCCACCTGAGCCGGAAAGACAAACTGGCAGGAAAACGCCTCTCCTGCCAGCTCAAGGTCAAAAACGACATGGAAATCAAAATCCCTGAGTCCATTTTCGGCATCAAAAAAGTGGCGGCAACCGTCGTGTCCAACCACAATGTCGCCACTTTTATCAAGGAATTGTCCATTCAGCCGGAAACCCCCATCGATTTTGAGGCGGGTGCCTATATCCAGATCGATGTGCCGGAATATGACCTGCGATTCAAGGATTTTCAGATTGAGAGCAAATTTGTCAGTGAATGGAAAAAATACAATCTTCTGGAGCTGACCGCCAAAGGGATCAAGCCAGGATTTCGCGCCTACTCCCTGGCAAATCCCCCCCATGACAACGATATCCTGATGATGAATGTCCGGATTGCCACTCCCCCGCCGGGAACAGAGGGAATCCCGCCGGGATTCGGGTCGTCCTATGTGTTTGGGCTCAAACCCGGAGACCGGGTTACCGTAAGCGGACCCTATGGTGACTTTCTGGCAAAAAAAACAGACCGGGAAATGTGTTTTGTGGGTGGCGGGGCAGGCATGGCTCCGTTGAGAAGCCATATTCTTCACCAGCTTGACGGGATCAAAACGAGCCGCAAAATTTCCTTCTGGTACGGGGCCAGATCCAAAAAAGAGATGTTCTATGATGAGATTTTCAAAGACCTTGAAAAACGATATGATAATTTCACCTACCAGGTGGCGCTGTCCAATCCGGAACCTGAAGACAACTGGGATGGTTTGACCGGATTTATTCACACCCACCTGTGCGAGTCATACCTGGAAACACACGAAGATCCAACAGAGATTGAGTATTACCTGTGCGGGCCACCCCCCATGATCAATGCCATTATCGAGGCGCTGTACGATCTGGGAGTTGAAGACGACATGATCTTTTTTGACAAGTTTTAACAATGACTGGACACCGGCTGAAATCTATTTTATGAAACAAAAGTGACAGGAGAATGATTTCTTACACACCCCAGAGCTGATTTGGACGCTGAAGCGTCTCAGACATCGGGGTCCCATTGCAAGGAGAAAAAAATGTCAGAAAGAGAAGTTGTATTTGTAGACGGTGTGAGAACAGCTTTTGGAAGAATGGGTGGCGCATTAAGGGACTTTCCTGCTTCCAGACTGGCGTCGATTGCCATCAAAGGGCTGGTCGATAAAACCGGAATCCTTGAAAAAGGTCATGTGGATACAGTGATGATGGGGATTGCCGCCCATTGCTCCACCGCAATCAACCCGGCCCGCTGGGCCATGCTGGATGCAGGCCTTCCCTATGAAACATCCGCCTCTTATGTGGAAATGCAGTGCGGTTCTGCCATTGACGCGATCAACCATTCTGCATGGAAAATCCTTTCAGGTGCAGCAGATGTGATCATCGCAGGCGGCAGTGAGGCCTACAGCCAGATCCCGGCCAAATTTTCCATGTCTGTGCCTCCCTATCGCCTTATTCCGCCCATGCCCCTCCAGGCAACCCTGTCACCGATTGCAGAAGATGCTATCGGCATGGGGCAGACTGCTGAAAATCTCCAGAAAATGTATGAGATCCCACGACAAGCATCAGACGAGTTTGCATATAACAGCCAGATGCGCGCAAAACATGCAATGGAAAATGGTTATTTTGATGATGAGATTGTCCCGGTGACCTTTCCGGCAACCCGCAAAACACCTGAAATTGTGGTTGACAGGGATGAGCATCCCAGACCCGAGACAACCCTTGAAGGTCTGGCGAAACTGCCGCCTGCGTTTTCAAAAGACGGCACCGTAACCGCTGGCAATGCTTCCGGCCGGAATGACGGTGGCGCCATGGTGTTGATGATGACAGCAGAAAAGGCAAAAGAGCTGGGATACACTCCAATGGCCAAATGGCTGATCGGTACGGATTACGGCGTGGACCCGAAAATCATGGGAATCGGTCCGGCATATGCCGTGGTAAACGGTTTAAAGCGACTGGGTCTTAAACTTTCCGACATGGATGTCATGGAATGCAACGAGGCCTTTGCCGTTCAAAATCTTGCCGTGATCAAGGAAATCGAAAAACAGATGGGCGAAAAGATCGATATGGACAACTGGAACCCCCGGGGAGGCGCCATTGCATTTGGTCATCCAAATGGCGCATCAGGTGCCAGGGTCTGTATGTTTGCCATGCGGGAACTGATCCAGCGCAAAGGACGCTACGGATTTTTCAGTTCATGCTGCGGCGGCGGACTCGGAGTTGCAACAATCATCGAAAACCTCCAGCGCTGATAAAACGGTTCCTGTCCGGGAGAGGATTTCGCCCGGACAGGAACGTTCAACTCACAAAAACTGTGTGCCACATTTGAACCCTCATCATCCGAAAGGAGATCCTGAATGTCAAACGATCAAAATCAACACAAAGTTCTTGTCCTTCTGGGAAGTCCGCGCAAAAAAGGCAACAGTGCTGCTCTGGCAAGAGAGATCGCGGCCGGTGCTGAATCTGCAGGAGCCGCAGTCGAATCTCTTTTCATTCAGGAGATGAACATCAAAGCCTGTCAAGCCTGCTGGAGCTGTCAAAAACCGGACAGTACCGGCTGCGTTATCAAAGATGATATGCAGGAAATCTTTCCCAAACTGATCGCGGCTGATTCCTGGGTTATTGCGACACCCGTGCATTGGTTTAACATGTCCACTCAAACCAAACTTTGGCTGGACAGATGCTTTGCGCTATCCAAATATGGGGACAACCCGTTCAAGAAAAAAATCGCCATTGCCATTGCCTATGGGGATGCTGATCCATATGCATCCGGCGCGGTGAATGCCATTCGAAGCTTTCAGGATTCGTTTCAATACGTTGGTGCAAAAATCGTCGGCATGGTTTATGGCAGTGCTCTGGAAAAAGGAGATATGGAAAAAAACGAAACCACACTGATCGCTGCCAGAAAACTGGGGGAAAAACTTGTCAGAAAGGATTGAAAAATGGAACTCAAAGAGACAACAAGCCGGAGAAAAAGTATCCGGAAATTTAAAAACAAACCTGTCCTAAAAAATGTCATCGAAAACGTACTGGAAGTTGCTGCTCAATCCCCATCTGCTTTGAACACACAGCCTTGGGAAGTTTATGCCGTTTCCGGCAGGCCGCTGGAAATGATTAAACAAGGGAACATTGAATTGTTGACGACTGGAACAATGCCGTCCCCCGAATCCCAGTCCATGGAAAATCTAGCAGGTGTTTATAAAAAACGCCAGGTTGACCTGGCAGTCGAACTTTTCAAGCTGATGGAGATCGGCAGAGAGGACAGTGAAAAGAGATTTGACTGGATGCAAAGAGGGTTCCGTTTCTTTGATGCACCAGCCGCCATCATTATGGTTTTTGACAAAGCCCTGGATAACTCTGCAAATACATTCAGTGATCTGGGCAGTTTTCTACAGACGTTCTGCCTGGCTGCTCTGGAACATGACCTGGGAACCTGCATCCACTCTCAAGGGGTGATGTACCCTCAAGTTGTGAGAAAGCATATTGATATCCCTGATGAAAAGAAGATATTCATTGCCGTTTCAATTGGATACCCGGACTGGGATTTTCCTGCAAACAGGATCGAAAGCGCCCGGGAACCCGTTGAAAATATCACCCGGTGGTTTGGTTTCGAATAGTTTGCAGTTGTTCAACCTGTCAAAAATATGGCAAAAACAGAAAGATACGCCTGTTTTGCATCGATCGTGCAAGGCAGGCGAAAAGCGCCATTATCACTGCGGCAGCTCTCTATCCCCGTCCTTAACGATTCAATCATCGATTCAGGCATAAAAATTGCAATAAATTCCATAATTTTATAGTTGAATTCATAGATGAGGGGAATCATGGCAGCGTCAAGAATTTTTGGACCGACATCACAGATGATTGAAAAGGCCCTTGATATTTCAGCCCGGCGGCACAATCTTATTGCCGGGAATATCGCCAATATGGACACCATTGGGCATCGGCCCAGGGATCTTGATTTCAACAAAGTCCTCAAACACGCAATCGGGGAAAAAGAACCGGAGTTTTTAGATAAGACGCATGCCAAACATCTGTCACCGGATAATGGGCAATCAATCTCCCTGAATGGAGAAAACAGTGAGTCTGTTGATATTTACCATCTTGATTCCGTTAACATTGATACAGAAATGATGCACCTTACGGAAAACAATATCAAATACCGGACCATCGTAGAGCTTAAATTAAGAAAATCGGCAATAACCAGCTATGCGATTGATGAAGGCGGAAAATAATTTGGTAAACCGAACAGAACTTTTACGACACGGCTCCAGGCTGTTTTGAATCATCCTTTTCAGACCGGTTTCTGCCGTTCTGCTTGGCCTGGTAAAGGCATTGATCCACCCGGGACAACAGGCTGTCCTCATGTTCCGGGAAATGATACTGGGCCACTCCGTTGCTGATGGTTACCTTGATTTCTTGGTCTTCATAGGTTGCCGGTGTATCTTCAACTGCCTCGCGGATGGTTTCGGAAATCCGGTAGGCATCATCAATTGAACAGCTGTCCAGAAGGACCAGAAATTCCTCTCCACCCCATCGACAAAGGATATCTGAATCCCGGATCAACTGTTTTGACAGATTGACAACATGCTGAAGCACCGCATCTCCGGCCAGATGACCAAAGGTGTCGTTAACCTCCTTGAAATGATCAATATCAAAAAGGATCACAGACAGTTCATGTTTTCGCCGTTTGACATCCTTCAACGCCTGCCGGATGATAATGTCAAAGGCCTGGCGATTGTAGATACCGGTCAGCTTGTCAACAGTGGCCATCTGTTCCAGCCGTTTCTGGTATGAGGAAATGGTCAGAAAAGTCAGGGCCAGTACCACCACAGTAATCAGGGCACAGATCCCAAGGTTCACCATCAGCGCCTTCAGAATCGGGCGGGTAATGGTATTTTCCGCCTGCTCCACCAGAAGATACCAGTCAAACTCCGGGATATACCGGGTATTTAAATGCACCAAACCACCGTTTTTATGATACCGGAAATTCTTTTCCGATTCAGACAGAATATCCAAGGCAAGCGGCGCCAGTCCTTCGATCTCCTGGATACGCGTAGCAGTTTTATCTGAACCACTGCCCTGGATCTGTATGACGCCTTTTTTGTCTACAAAATAAATATTTCTGTCATAATTGCTCTGATAGGTTTCGATCAACTCCTTTACCGCACTCACGGTAAGCCCCACACCTGTTACACCGATTAACTGACCGTGCTCATCAACCACCCGGTAATTGACAAAAATAGTCATGGAGTCGGCATTGGCCAGGTCTGGATCAACATTGATTTCGTAATCGGATCGCATCTCTCTGACCCTGAAGTACCAGCGATCCCTTTCTTCACTCATTTTGACTTTTTTTAATATTCCATCGGAATGATAGTAAATCCGGGTATTTTCCGACACAAAAAAACTGGTGAAGGTCTTGTATTGTTTCTGGATCTGTTCCAGATACCGGATCATCCGGGTTTCATCCTGTTCCCCTTTGGTGACCCAGTCCCGGACAAAGGTGTCATTGGCCATCAGGGATGAAATAAAAATCGGGCTTAACAAATCGCGCTGGATCTCCGAATAAATCGTATCACTGGTCAGGGGCAGTTCGGTACGGATGATCTGCTCCCGAAGCGAACTCCTGGAAACATAATAGCTGGCCAGGCTGGTGGCAAGAAACCCTGCGACAAGTAACAGAGTAATGATAAGAACCAGTGTGTACTTTCGTTTTTCCATCGATTCTCCTTTGTTTCAGGCAGTATGCACCAAGTCCGGGCTGTTTTCAACCCTGTTTTGTCCCTGCGGTAAATTCATCGCAGCCAAAAAAATTTTATGTTGTTAAAATCATATAAGATGGTATGATGCCGATAATTTTATATCTTCGATAACACTTTGAAATTCAAAGAGATGGAATCAACATGACCTGGTTGACCCCCTCAATTGTCGCAACAATGTCCGGCACCCTTATTGTTGCCATCGGCATGCTGGCCATTTATTTCAAAAAAACAAAAGATGCACTGGACAAAACCCGGCAGCAGCTCAGGGATCTTTATGCTGAACAGGAGGAGACGCAGGACAAACTGCGGCTTCAGGGTGAAATCATATCCAGAATGTCTGAAGGGGTCTATCTTGTCAGACGGGACGGTATGATTGTTTATGCAAATCCCCGGTTTGAAACCATGTTCGGATATGATCCAGGCGAACTGATCGGACAATATGCCACCATGCTTCAGGCAACTCCGGGAGAAACCATGGGCTTTATCCTGAACTATTTTGAGACCCATACGACCTGGCAGGGAGAAAACCAAAACCTGAAAAAAGACGGTACAAAATTCTGGACCTATGCCAGTGTCACTGTATTCAACCACAGGCAGCACGGCGAAGTGTATATTGCTGTTCATCTGGATATCACCGATCAGAAAAAAGCCGGCAAAGAAAAACAGGATATGGAAATCCAGCTCCGCCATGCCCATAAGATGCGGGCGGTGGGAACCCTTTCCGGCGGGATTGCCCACGAATTCAACAATATCCTGGCCATTATCCTGGGAAATGTGGAGCTGGCCCTGGATGACATCTCTGCCAATCACCTGTTGCGCGGATCACTGGAAGAGGTTCAAACCGCCTGTTTGAGGGGAAAAACCATTGTACAGCAGCTGCTGAGCTTCAGCCACAAGGATGCCACCGCTGTTGACCACCGGAAAATCAATATCACCGCATTTCTTGACGGGCCGGTCCGGTTCATCAAAAAATCACTTCCAAAGCAGATTGAGCTGCACCAGGCAATCGATCCGGACTGTGACCGCATTATGGCAAATCCTGAACAGCTCCGGCAGGTGCTGGTCAATCTGTGCAGCAATGCAATCCATTCCATGGAACCGGCAGGCGGCGTCCTCTCTTTCCGGGCTGAAAACATCCGCCTTGAAACGCCGTTGTTTTCCGGTGATCGCTCTATTGGACCGGGCAGATATGTCTGCCTGACCGTCTCGGACACCGGTCACGGCATCCGCGAAGAAGATCTTGACCGGGTGTTTGATCCGTTTTACACCACAAAGCCTGTGGACAAAGGCAGCGGCATGGGACTGGCAGTGGTCCATGGCATCATGAAGGCCCACGACGGCGCGATTCTCCTTCACAGCACTGTTGACCAGGGCACTGTCTGCCAGTGCTACTTTCCTGCTGCTGCCCCGGATTGATCCGGCCGATCCTGTCAAAATATTTCAAATCTTCATTGTTTCAAATTGCCATAGTGTGCTAATAAAAGCCAAAAATGACGAGAATCACACAAAACAGGCAGGCGATATGACATTCCGGTTCCTTGGTAAAACATTAAAAAATCCACTGGTGCTGGCCTCTGGTGTTCTTGGCAACAGCAGGGATATTTTAGAACGGGTGCATTTGAGCGGCTGCGGCCTGGTGACCATGAAATCCATTGGCCCGGAACCCAGGGACGGCCACAAAAACCCCACGGTCATTGACCTGGGATGCGGGCTGATCAATGCGGTCGGCCTTCCATCTCCCGGGTATCTGAACATGGAAGATGAATGGCAGGATCTTGAATCCAGATCCTTTCCCCTGATTGCCAGTGTATACGGCGGATCAGTCAGAGAATACCAGATGGTGGCGGAATATGTTGCATCAAAAGAACCAGACTTTATCGAACTGAATATTTCCTGCCCCAATTCTGAAAAACACGGCATGATATTCGGGGTCAATCCCCAGTCCACCCATGATGTGATCTCCGCTGTCAGAAAAGTGGTGAACGTTCCCCTGATCGCCAAACTCACCCCGCAGGCGCCGGATATCGCAGGCATTGCCAGAGCCTGTGAAGATGCGGGAGCTGACGTCATCTGTGCCATCAATACCCTTGGGCCGGGCATGGTCATTGACATTGAATCCCAGCAGCCGGTCCTGGCATTTAAAAAAGGCGGATTGTCCGGCCCCATGATCAAACCGGTGGCGATCCGGTGCGTGTATGATATTTTCCAGGCGGTTCAGCTTCCCATCATCGGCCTGGGCGGGGTCACCACAGGCGAAGATGCCATTGAGATGATCATGGCCGGTGCCAGCCTGATCGGAATCGGCAGCGCTGTCCGCTACCGGGGGGTGTCTGTTTTTGAAACAGTGAACACGGAAATGACAGCGTGGCTGTCAGCACGTGGCCTCACCCTGGATGCCATCAAGGGCGCCGCCCACAGGAGCCGATAAGATGACACAGATTACAGACCAGAAACATGTCATGCTCAGGGTCAGCAAAAAACAGGTGGAGCGTCCTGACTTTGCCACGCTGTTTTTTGAAGGGTCACTGACGTTTCAACCGGGCCAGTTCATCATGGTCTGGATTCCAGGAGTGGATGAAAAACCCTATACCATCTCCTATCACCGTGATGATACCTTTGCCATCACCATCGAGGCGAAAGGCGTGTTTTCAAAAAAGGCGGTCCGCCTTGAAAAAGGTGACCTGGTGGGCATCCGCGGTCCATTCGGCAACGGGTTCACCCTGTATCCAGACCGGTCGGCAGCGGTGATTGCCGGCGGATGCGGCATGGCACCCCTGGCCACCCTTGTGGAAAAACTGCCCAAAGACACGTTGTTTATCCATGGTGCCCGGTCGGAAAAACATCTCCTTTTTCCTGACAGATTTGATCTGGAACGGCAATTCTGTACCGATGACGGCAGTTTCGGCCAAAAAGGACGGGTCACCGATCTTTTAGAGGCGCAGATCGCTTCCGGCCGGAAAATTGAACAGGTCTATGCCTGCGGCCCGGAAATCATGATGCACAGCGTATTCGCCCTCTGTCAGGCCCACGGCATTGCCTGTCAGGTGTCGCTGGAGCGGTATATGCGCTGCGGATTCGGTGTCTGCGGCGCCTGTGTCTGCGGACATCAGGTGGTGTGCAAAGATGGACCGGTATTTGATGCTGCTGCCCTCCAGAACATGAATGATTTTAACACAAGTGCGCTGCTGAAATCCGGCCAAAAAGTGCCCCTTTCCCAATACTTCTCCTGGCGGTGTCAATAGATTGCGCCATTGATAAAGGATGAATCAAAATGAGTTATAAAGAAGACTTTATTGAATTTTTAATCCAGTGCAATGCCCTGCGCTTTGGCGAATTTGAACTGAAAAGCGGACGTATTGCACCGTATTTCATCAATACCGGCATGTTTGACACCGGCCTGAAACTCCAGAAGCTCGGCCGCTTTTATGCCCGGGCGATTCAGGAACATTTTGGTGCCGACTTTGACGGCATCTACGGCCCGGCCTACAAGGGAATCCCCCTGTGTATCTCCGCAGCCCAGGCGCTTGCCGGCATGGGAATGGACAAAGGGTATGTGTTCAACCGAAAAGAAGCCAAAACCTATGCTGACAAAAGCATGGTGGTGGGCATGACCCTGACCCCGGATACCCGGCTCATTCTGGTGGATGACGTCATTACCTCTGGAAAAGCGATCAGGGAGTCCCTCGACGTTCTGAAGCGCTGCAGTGACCCGGATGTCAAAGGAATCATCATCAGCGTCAACCGCCAGGAGCGGGGTGTTTCCCGGAAAAACGCCCTGCAGGAAGTCGAAGACACGCTGGGCATCCCCATTCACGCCATTGTCACCATCTCGGAGATCAAGACCGCACTCCACAACAAGAAAATCAATGGAACAGTGGTGCTGGATGATGCCATGAGTGAAAAAATCGATGCCTATCTTGCAGAATATGGCGCTGCATAACCGGTTTGCGCTCCAGGCGGTTATGTGTCCAGAATAAAATCCGTGATATAAATATTGGTCTTCATTTCTGTTTCTATGGTGGACTCCACCGCGTCTCCAGTATGGGAGTGGCCGGGGTGGATAATGGTTTTTTTGTCCAGCACCAGAATCCGGGTTTTGATCGAATCGATCAATTGCGCGAGATTCCCGCCGGGAAGATCCACCCGGCCGGCTTCTCCTACAAAAA
>JAABSK010000318.1 GCA_011390435.1 Desulfobacteraceae bacterium
CCGCAAAAAATTGTCGGTGACGTCTCCTGAACACCGCTGGCGCAGATGTCCTGAAAATGAAACCCGCCATCACCCAGGATTTTATCTGGATCAGTTCATGGTTGGGCTGGGGGAGTTTCACATTCCCCCCAACCAGATGGCCGACATTCTTCCGCAACACCTGTTGCTGCTGAAAGCCACCCATGATGCATTGAACGATGCCGGACTTTCCCACAGGCCGAAAAAGTCGGAAAGTCTGCGCCTTGACATGGGTGCGGCCATCGGTATTGATTTTGATTACGGTGCCACAGATTTTCATCTCCGGTGGCAGAATGACCATCACGACAGCCATATTCAGGATCAGATTTCACCCCGGCTGGATTTTAACCGGACACTGGGCGCCCTTGGCGGGATTGTGGCGTCCAGGGTTGCCAGAGAGTATCAGCTTGGCGGTCCGTGTTTCACCCTTTCTGCCGGACGGGCATCCGGCATTAAAGCGGTTGAGACAGCTGTCCATTCGCTGAGTGCCGGTGAAACCGATCTGTTCATCTGTGGCTGCGTGGATCTGGCAGGGGATGTGCGTCCCTGTCTGCTGAACCAGGCTGATGTGAAAAACATACCAGACTGCCCCCCATCAGAAGGCGCTGCCGCCATTGTATTAAAACGCTATGACCAGGCAGTTCAGGACAACGACCGGATTTATGCCGTGGTCACAGGAGTTGGTGCATCCGGAGGAGATCGTATTCCTGGTGAAACAGCAGCAGCCCCTGAACGCACGCGACAGTTGTATCTGCAATCACTTACTGCCGCAGTTGAACAGGCTGGAATCCGGATGGAAGACCTTGACCTGCTGGAAACTCCATCTTTAAAAGAGATCACCACCACCTCAATCACACGGCAGACAGATGTTTCTGCCGTGATTGGACAGACTCAGGCAGCATCTTCCCTGTTTTCCATTGTTCAAGCCGCGCTTTGCCTGGACCTGCAGCAATTGCCCGTTTCTGATATGCCGAATGGGCCGGGAAATTCAGCCGCCCACCTTCAAAATGTCTGTGCAGGAGCTGTGACCGCTGACGGCGCCTTTGCCCATGTTGTACTGGCAAATCATTCCAAAAAACCGGTTGCTCCTTTATTTTCGTCAGACGACAAAACAACGGCATCCGCAAAACAGGTCACCATCAAAACCAATCCCCGGCCCATACCGGAAACACTGGTTCAGGCTGTCTTCAATCCAATCGACTTGAATTTTCAACCCGTGAACGTTCCAGATCCCGGCGGAATCGCAACTGCACAGGCGGCAACTGCCAGAGCCCATGAACGGTTTCTGGATCTGGCTGCTGCCAATATGCAGACGTTTGCAAACGCACTCATGGATTTGACAAAACTGGCCGGTCAGATAACTGACGGTCCAGAACCAACCCTGCCTGCAGAAAAACCTTCTGTGTTCCTGGATCGCAAGATGTGTCTGGAATATGCTGCGGGAAAAGCAGGAAATGTCCTGGGGGAAGCATTTGATATCATCGACACCTATCCGGTCCGGGTGCGTCTGCCGGCTGAACCATTGATGCTGGTGGATCGAATCCTGTCGATCGAAGGGGAGATGCTCTCTTTAGGACCTGGAAAAATCGTTACCCAGCACGATGTGCTGCCAGGGGCATGGTATCTGGATGGACCCAAAGTTCCGGTTTCCATTTCCATTGAAGCGGGTCAGGCAGACCTGTTTTTGTGCGCATGGCTTGGCATTGACCATGCAGTCAAGGGGCGCCGCCGCTACCGGCTGCTGGATGCAAAAGTCACGTTTCACCGGAGTCTGCCGGAAGCCGGAGACACCATTGAGTACCACATTGAAATCGACCGGTTTTTAAAACAGGGGGATGTGTATCTGTTCTTTTTCCATTACAAGGGATATCTCCGGAATGAACTGCTGATTTCCATGAGGGACGGCTGTGCCGGATTTTTTTCACCGGAAGAGGTTGCAGCATCCGGCGGCATTATTTTAAAAACAGAAGATCAACAGCCGATCCCTCCTGACACTGTGTTCCCGCCCCTGGTCGAAGCCCAGGCCCAGTCATTTGATGATGCCCAGGTCCAGTCCCTTCGAAACGGTGATCTGGAAACCGCTTTTGGCCAAGCTTTTGCGCACAGGCGCCTGGGGCGACATTTGAAACTTCCGGGTGGAAGAATGCACCTCATTGACCGGGTTTTAAGCTTTGATCCCTGCGGTGGTCGGTTTGGTATGGGCGCGATTGTTGCCCAGTACGACATTCATCCGGACGATTGGTTTTTGACCTGCCACTTTATTGATGATATGGTCATGCCCGGCACATTGATGTATGACTGCTGTGCCCATGCGCTTCGGATTTTCACCCAGCGCATGGGATGGGTCACGGATCGTGATGACGTGTATTATGATGTTCTGCCCGGCAATGAAAGCGATCTAAAATGCCGGGGACCGGTAACACCGCAAACCCGTCATGCCCGGTATGAAGTTGAAATCAAGGAGATGGGATACGCCCCTCAGCCCTATGTCATTGCGGATGCCCACATGTTTTCCGATGATTTGCGAATTGTCTATTACAAAGATATGGGGCTGACCCTTTGCGGCCTGACACAGGAAGCGCTGGAACAATCGTGGAGAAGACAATGAAATATACAACGGTGTATATTAAATCATTTGGATATGAACTTGCCCCCAATATCGTTACAACACAGCAGATCGAACAGAAACTGACATCATTTTTTGATGCAGTGGGGTTTGGTGCCGGACTGATCGAAGCCCTTACCGGTATCCGGCAGCGAAGATTCTGGGATGAGGACCACACACTGGCTGAGCATGCAGCCACTGCAGCTTTAAAAGCCCTAGAAGAGGCAGACGTGGGCCCGGACCAGGTAGATGCCGTGGTGTTCTGCGGTGTTGGTCAGGACGGATTTGAACCGGCCACCTCATGTGCGGTGGCAGATGCCCTGGGTGTCAGGGATCATTGCCAGGTGTATGATGTGAAAAATGCATGTCTCGGGGTAATTACCGGAATCATCCAGGTGGCAAATGCCATTGAACTGGGTCAGATCCGCTCCGGACTGGTGGTCTCCTGTGAAACTGCCCGGCAGATTGTTGAATCCACCATACAGGAGATCAATGCCCATCACGATATGGAGTTTTACAAAGAGGCGGTTGCAACCCTGACCGGCGGTTCCGGTGCTGTTGCCGTACTGCTTACAGACGGCACACTTGGCGCTGCAAATGTCCGGGAACACATGCTGAAAGGCGGGGTTGTGAAAAATGCCATCCAGCACCACGGGCTTTGCAGCTGGGGATTTGAAACACCCGGCATGCCCACTGACTCCCGGGTGATTATGCGTACCCGTGCCCAGGGGGTTCTGGAACACGGACTGGTGCTTGCCAGGCAGACCTTTCATGCTTTTAAAGCCGAACTTGATCTTCTGCCGGACCAGCCGGACAAATTTATCGGTCACCAGGTGGGGTCCTTGCATCACCAGAAATTTTACGAAACCCTGCAGGTGGATATG
>JAABSK010000319.1 GCA_011390435.1 Desulfobacteraceae bacterium
AAAAGCCTGCAGCAGCCGGCCAACCTGTTTCTCCCGGTGGCATCCGAAACTTTCCCCTATCTTCCGGTTCCGGAAAAACCGGCCCGGATTACACACCATCAAAAAAATGTGAACGACCTGGGCATTGCCCTGATTGATCTTGAAAACAATATCCGCCTTAATCTGAAAAAAACAGATTTCCAGGATGGACAGTTTCTGTTCAAGGTGGTTTTCGGCAAGGGCAGGGCATGTCAGCCCCCTGATATTCCCGGTCTTTCAGACATCAGCCAGGAGACCATGCGCCTGAGCGGGCTTGCAGGCATGGATCCGGATCAGCTGAAACAGGCCCTGGCAGGCAGGGATGTCAGCATCGACTTTACAGTGGGAGAATCCTTTTTTTCCCTGGAAGGGGCGGCAGATCCTGAAGAGGCTGCGCTGGTGTTTCAGCTCATCTATGCCTATCTTGCCGACCCTGGTTTTCGTTCTGAAGGGCTTGCGCTTGCCAAAACCCAGTACCGTCATATGTATGACGCTTTGAAACGGACACCTGACGGTGTGATGCGCATCCATGGCAACCGGTTTCTGGCAGAGGGAAACCCGTTGTTTGGCATGGCCCATCCTGATGAAGTGGATCAGATCACATTAATGGATGTCAAATCCTGGCTCCAGCCCCATTTCACCAACGATCCCCTTGAAATATCCATTGTCGGAGATTTTGAACCGGATATGGTTGTTTCACAAGCACTTACGTATCTGGGAGGGTTTGCAGCCAGAAAAAGTACCCAGCCGGGCTGTTCTCCCGAGCCGGTAAAATTTCCCGAAGGGCAACAGCTGAATCTGACCCTGGACACCAAAATAGAAAAAGGTATGGTACGGATGGCCTTTCTCACGGATGATTTCTGGAATATCCAGCAGACCCGCGGGTTATCCATATTGTCAAAGGTTGTTTCCGAACGTCTGAGGAAAACAGTGCGTGAAAAACTCGGGGCAGCCTATTCTCCCTATGTTTTCAACCAGCCGTCCATGGCCCATGAAGGGTACGGCATCATGCAGATGGTGGTACCTGTATCACGGGATAATGCAGATCTTGTTGAACAGACAATGCAGGATATCGTTAAAGATATTGTCGTAAACGGGGTGGCCCCAAAAGAGATGGAACTGGCATTGAATCCTGTTCTCAGTCAGATTAAAGATCTCGTAAAGACCAATTCCTACTGGCTGCATTCTGTTATGGCTGATTCCCGGGACCATCCGGAAAAACTGCAGTGGGCAAAAACCATTCTAAACGGGTATGAATCAATCACTTTTGAAACGCTGACAAGATTGGCAGAAAAATACCTTGAACTGAAAACCGCCGCCCTCATCAGGATTCAGCCGGAAACCTGATATGAACAAATTGGGGCAGGGCTATGACTGATATTGCCGGGGCGGGCTTTCCACCTGTTCGGTGACATTGTTGCGCAGATAATAATCCAGGTCAAACAATTGTTTGAAACTCAAATCCTTGAACTGTACATGGCGTTTTCGCACCTTCATGGAACTGAAAGAGGGTGTGTTGGTTACTTCATAATCATCTACTATTTTAAAGGGAAGATCCCCCACATAATACCCCATGCTGCTTAAAAATACAGTTTCTTCCGGGAGCTGGTCATCTTTTTCATCGGTATTGCTTGTGTCAATATATTTAAAACACAGACCCCCCATGCTGATGTCGATAATCTGACCAAGTTTGCGGGATTTGGGACTGATGGCGGCATAGGCTCCTTCCACAGCTTTGTACCGCTTGTTTTTCCTTCTTTCAACCGTCCTTTTTCTGCCAACCATAAGAAGGTTCCTTGTCTATTTCTGGATATTTTGGTTTAATTATTCAGGGCTTATATTATTTTAAAAATATAATGCAAAAAATATACCTCTGTCAAGTCTGCAATGCCCTGAACGGGCAATCGTTTGCGGCACAGCCCATTTATCGGTTGTTTGAAACTGTTGGAACCAGTTGATCACAATTTTTGCCATTTGCAGCAGATGAGAACAAAGGAAAATAAAGTAATAAAAAACGGTATATTTTTCCCCAATATTGGGAATATTTTTTCCCGGTTCCCGGTTTCTGATTTATGGGTCTGTCACATCCGGACCCGCCAGAAAATCTTCCCAGGCCGCCATGCATGTTTCATAGCCAAACCCCCTGTAACGCAGATAATTCATCGCTTTTTTTTTTTGTGTTTCCAGGTCAAGATGCTGCCATTGTCTGCGTTTGAAACCAAGGGCTTTTCGGGCCATATGCATGTCTTTATAATCTGTGAGCAGCGCATCACATATATGGGAAGGTATGCCTTTTTGTTTCAATTCATATCCCAGGGCAAATTTCGATTTCGGGTTGTGTCTTATGCGGTTTTCAATAAACAGCCTGGCAAAGGTTTCATCATTGATATAACCATAGTGTTTCAGCTGATCCGTCACTTTGAAAATGGTCTTTTCATCAAACTGTTTTTTTTGCAGGTGGTCTCTGACCTCCTTTTCACTGCGGGGTCTGTGCCCAAGGTATCGGACCGCCAGATGAAAGGCTTTTTTTACATCATTATCCAATGAATCAAACAGGCCCATGGGTTGTTTTTTTCCAGTTTATGGTGAGACAAGCAAGTTTTGCCCCACTGGTTTCATGAAAAATGGCATGGCTGGTTTCCACAGATGCATTTTTATCCCGCACCTTGGTTCTGACGATGATTTTGTCCGGATAAAAACATTCTTTAAGATAGGAGGCAACCAGGGTCTGGGGCGTATGTGTGAACAACCAGGGCATGGGCAGGGTTTCCATGGCCCAGGTTACATACACCGTGTTGTTCACATGCTGGTTCAGATCCAGATCATGCATCTGAACGCAAAATTTTTTTTCATGGTCATACGCAGACAGATCCGGGTTGTTTGCCCACATATCCGGGGCAGGGGCTGACCGGGCCATCAAAGCTTCCGGCATATGGGGTGTAAGGCGCACCGGCTTTGAATTCTGCGCCCTGACCATGACCCATACCCCCAGTGCTGAGATGACAGGGATATCACTGGCGTTTACAATGGAGAACCGCCGCAGTTCATACAGATTCTTCCAGGGAAGCCGCCAGGTCTTCAGTACAAAGGGTTGTCCCAGCTGCAGGGTCTCATGCACCTGGATCTGATACCTGGAAACAACCCATTTTAATCCGATCTTTTCCAGATCATATCCGCTGATTCCCAACTGCATGGCATGCAGGGCTGCCGCATCCTGAAAAAGTGTGAGAATACGGTCCAGCCGTATGTGACTGCTGGCGGCCACGGCTGAATAGGGCAGTGCCATCTCCTGGATTAATACTGGTTCTGTGTCCATGTCAGGGTATGCCTTCCAGCAGCCGGGAGGGGCTTTTCATGATGTCCATGAACAGGTTCATGATGCCCTCTCCAACAGCAGACGGATGCAGCGGCGTGATTACGGGATCATTGATGGAACCGGTGGCCTTGGCAGGAAAGGACGCCAGGCGTCCGCTGAG
>JAABSK010000320.1 GCA_011390435.1 Desulfobacteraceae bacterium
CCCTGGTTTTTCAAACACCTTAAAAAACTGTTCGGCTGGCTGCCGGGCCTGGACTACATCATGCCGGTGAAAAAACGCGAATGGGTGCTGGGGCCTCTCTCTCTGGACATGAAAAAGCCCGGTAACATTGTCACTCTCGGCGGCATTCAAAAAGAGAACCGTAATGGATTCGCCCGTGACCTGACCGCTCACAAGAAAAAAACGATTGATCGCTCCTGGAAAAACCTGAATTCACGACTGAAAAACACCATTAAAATCCTTTTTGGTTTTATTCCGGCCTTTATCTGTTTTTTCCTGACAAAAGACTGGTGGTTCCTGGCCTGGTTCGGGGCCTTTATCTGGTTTTCCATCACTGGATTCCGGGTAATTTTACAATCCGTTCTGGGCGGCGGCGGTCTCCGGCGCTCATCTTTTCTCAAATGGAACGATTATGTCAGCTGGGAGCGGCTGACCGATGCCCTGCTGTTCACTGGATTTTCCGTTCCCCTGCTGGATTACCTGGTCAAAACCCTGATTCTCGACCGCACAATGGGAGTGACGGTATCCACCAGTCCAGTGATGCTCTATTCTGTCATGGCGGTTGCAAACGGCATCTACCTGTCCTGCCACAACACCTTTCGCGGGCTGCCCAAAGCCATGGTCACAGGAAATTTTTTCAGGAGCATGCTGTCCATTCCGGTTGCCATCTTTTTCAACAGCGTTATCAGTGCGGTACTGGCGTTTTTCAATGTTCCTGCGCCGGCTGCCGGCGCCATGATGCAAAAATGGGCAGCCATTATCTCTAAAGCAGCATCCGATACTGTGGCCGGCATCATCGAAGGCACGGTGGACCGCTTCCATAACCTTGATCTCAGGCAACGGGATATTACCCAGAAATTCAAGGAATTATTTTCAACCTATACCCGTCTGGAGCTGCTGTTCCCTGAAGCTGAGGACCTGAAAATCCTTGAAAAACCGGAACTTCTCTTTAACAACCGGAATTCGGAAATCAAAGACCTGACCATCATGATCATCATCAATGCACTGGACCTGTTCTACTTCTGGATGTATCTGCCGCGGACGCGAACAGCCATGAAAGAGATGGTGCTGCGGCTGACACCGGAAGAAAGAACGATTTTTCTTCATGCTCAGAAGCTGCTGGAAAACGAACAGTTTATCAGCCGGCTGTTTGTGGACGGTATCCTGGGAAAACAATTTTCCCGGCCGCTGTCCTTTTACCTGACAACCTATCAATCTTACCTGTCGGATCTGGAAAACATTGACCAGGCCGCAGCACACACGCGTGTCACCCCAAAAAAATGAAACAGCATCCGTCATCAGCGCCCCTGTGCTTTCAAAACAAGGATCTGCAGATCGAAATCCACTGCCATGGTGCTGCAGAATACACCAAGATCAGCTATCCGATCAAATACGGAATTTTTTCACGCCTGCAAACGGCTGACCATGTATTTGAATTCAACCTTAACCATGAAATCCGGCATGCCAAAGCAAGAACAAAAACCTGGCTTCATCCGTCGGAATGGCTCAAGCGAACCATGGGCAACGACTGGATCTACTATTCATCCGGCGGCTATTCCGGTGTATATGAAGCCCTGGGAGAATATTACCTGCCCAATGTCACCTATGCCACCAACTCGCTTTTAGGCGGAAAACCCTTTTTAGAACCGGATATCAACGCCATTGTTTCAAACTGGTATGAAATGATCTGTCAGGTGCCTAAAACCGGTCTGCCCGAACCGTTTTCAGAATGGCTCAAGGCGGTGAAACGCCAGACTCCCCAGGCACTTGACAAAAAAGCCGGTCACCTGTTTGACATCTCTGGATCCCGGGTCACGGTGATGCCGCCGGATGCCCGCCATGTGGACTACAACATCATCCCCCTGACCATTGCCGACGGATGCCTTTACAAGTGCCGCTTTTGCAAGGTAAAAAATAAAAACCGGTTCAGTGTCCGGTCCCGGCAGGATATTGACCGCCAGATCCAGGAGTTGAAACAGCTTTACCAGGCAGACATCATCAACTACAATGCCCTGTTTCTGGGGGAACATGACAGCTTTGCCGCTCCGGCTGATGTGATCCTGGATACTGCCCGGTCAGCGTATGATGCCTTTGGTTTTGCCGATTCCTATATGAAAGATGCTTTTTTGTTCCTGTTCGCCAGTGTGGATTCGTTTATGGGAGCGGACGACCGCCTCTTTGACCGGATGGCTGCCCTGCCGTTTAAAACCTTTATCAATATCGGTCTGGAATCCAATGATGCCGCAACCCTTTCCCTTCTGGGGAAACCCATCTCCCCGGACCAGGTGACCCGTGCGTTCAGCCGGATACAGACACTCAATGACCAATACCCCGCCATTGAACTGACCTGCAATTTCATCATGGACGAGACCCTGCCCCCGACCCATTATCCTTCTGTCATGAAATTGATCCGTGAATCCCAGAACCGGGTCAGACCCAAAGGCTGTGTCTATTTTTCACCGTTGACGTTTGGCCAGCCCTCCCGCAGGCTCCTGTACGAGTTTTACCACCTTAAATCCCTCAGCCGCCTGCCCACATTCCTGTACCTGATTCAGCGGCTGTAGGCACCTGCCATCCACGAAGACCCGACAGCAGAACCAGCCTTGAGTTTATATTTTCACCTGACGCAGCAGCATGGCTGCCTCTGCCTTCTGTATCCGCTCCATCTGCTCTCTTTTTTGTTCACGGGCCTTATTGATTTTGCCTGTCAGCTCATCAAAGTCAGCTGGTTTGAACAGAAAATCAAACGCTCCCATTTTCATGCCCTCGACTGCCAGCTGGATGGTGCCGTGTCCGGTAAGCATGATCACTTCCACCAGGGGATGAGATTTCTTGATCTGTTTCAAAGTTTCAATCCCGTTCATTCCCGGCATTTTAACATCCAGAATGATCACATCCACTGGTGTTTTTTCCAGAGTGTCCAGACATTCCTGTCCGCTGTAAGCGGCAATAATATGTTCCTCATTTTCCTTAAGCCGGAGGCTCAGCATTTCGACAAAATCTTTTTCATCATCAACCAGCATCATTGTACTTAATGTTTTAAACATGACACGCTCCTGTTTCTGAATTGTTCAACCGTGGCACACCCTTCAGGGAAAAACAGACCGGTTCCGCCAACAATCATATAAACCCGATGAGCGGCCAGTATACCAGCATGCTGATGACGCATATCAGCAGCAGGGTTAAGGCCCAGGGTACCGCCTGCGACCGTTGGAAGCCAGCAGGTCGAGTGGGGCTAGGGGCTACCGAAAGGGATTGTGCGACTCCACGTATGAAGAACACCATGTTGGGCAGTGCACCGCGAAATTCTGAAGATCATTGGCTGAATCGGCCGCTGGCGATAATCGGCATGGGATGCCGTTTGCCGGGTGCCGATGGACTGCAGGCGTATTGGGAACTGTTGGCACGCGGGGGCTAAGCCATTGAACGCATGCCCGATTCGAAGCTCAATCGCGAACTTTACTTCAA
>JAABSK010000321.1 GCA_011390435.1 Desulfobacteraceae bacterium
TTGTACTTATCGATACAGACATCCACCTGGGAAAAATCATTTGCTTCAAAACAGATCACATCAATCAAACCGGAAAGGGACAGATAGGAACCCACAGGATCACCCAGGGTTTCGAATTCCACCAGGGCTTTTTTGAAATAGGGTTTTCCTCTGCCGGGCCCATAAGGCACCATGCAGACTCCTTTCCAGAAATCCATCCACGGCATGACCTTGACGGTTTTTTCAGGCAGGCTGTCAATCCACTGGGAAAGTGTCTGAAACCGGCCCTGCTTTGTCAATTCCGATGCCTGTGACAGTATAACGCCGGCAGCTTCCCTATCCTGGCCAGCCATCAGATAAAGTTGAATCGCCTCTTCAAAACGTCCCTCATCAACCATGGCTTTAGCGCTTTTGGACTGGATTTCCATCAGTTTTTCAGGACGTAATCTATGGCTGCATTGATTTTGGAGAAACTCTTTGAAAAGGGGATGAAAAAAAAAGATCGGCACATCGGTGAAAGACCGATAAATAAATGCATTTTGTCTGGAAAGCTCTTTGAGGATGTCGGGGGCCTCTTTTCCCGCAAGCTTTCCGGCAGTGTCAGCAGATATCCGGGAAACCTGGCTGAGATGAATGAGAACATCCTGCACATCCGGATCAAGCTCTTTGAAAAGAATCACACCGAAATAATCAAATATCTCCTGGGGGGTATATCTGCTCAACATACGGGGTTCGATATTTTCAAATCTGCTTCTCCGGAGGAGCAGCAACAGGCCGGTCACCCACCCATCGGTTTTGAAATAAAGCTGCTCAAAGTCATCCTCGGAAATCTGTTTATCCGTCACCAGAGAAGCAATGCTTTGGGCTTCATCTTTTTCCAGCTTTATTTCATTCCATCCCAGCAGATTTAAAGAACACCTGGAAAGGGGTACTATCAGTTCTGCCGGGGGTTCCTGACGGCTACAAACAAAAAAAGTCACTTGTGTTGAGACGACGGATATGGCATTGCACAAAATTTCATGGAGAATTGTCTCTTCTCTGACTTCCTGGTAATTATCCAGAACAAGGGCAAAAGGTCTGTTTATCTGACTGCACAGTAATTCAAAAAATCGCCGGGTAAAAACGGGAATACCCTGGAGATATTCGGACGTCATCAACGGAAGCTCAGGGCTCTCTTCTGGAAAATGGCTTTCCGCAGCCATGCCAAGATAGTAAAAAAAAGAAGCGATATCTGAATCGGATTCCTCCATTTCATACCAGATGCACGGCATGTCGCAATACTCCAGGTATGTATTCACAAGCGTGGTCTTGCCCGATCCGGCAGGACCGCATATCCACCATGCGGATGAGTCGGTTTTCTGCAAAAACATGTCAAAGAGCCTGATACGGGGATATGCACCCTGCAGTTTAGGTCTAATGAGTTTGGCAGGCAGCTGATTAGAAAACTCCTTGAAGGAGGGGTGTTCCATAACTAGAGGCACCTCCTGTTTTTTTCAGCGTTGATCACACCACAAAAAGGAACCCTATCAATCATCTGATGGACTCACTGTTCGGAATAGCCGGTCAGTTCCTGAAATCGCTTTTATCGAGATATGTTTCAGAAACCAACAACCGTTTGCCATTTTCAATAGGATACAATCGAAGGGGTTGTCAAGAAAAACCGGGAATAATTATCAGGGAGCGCCACAATATGATCTACCCCCCGAAACTGGTCCAACGACTGGAGCGCGAACGGAATGTCGTCGACACAGGCAACTGTGGTCAAAACTTTGATAGGTATTTTGCGAAAGCTGAGTAGCGGCTATCAGATAGAGAATGGATATTTTGAATTTCATTGAAATGGGAAGGTACCAGCGGAGGTGCCTTTTTCTTATAATTGGCTCTGATACCTTCCCATAACAAAATGGCCAGATGCAATGCAGCCATTCAAAAAGAAACTTGATCGAAGACGGGCTTTGGCTTTTACTGTTAGGGCTTTAACTGTTTTTTTAAGCCTGCCGAGTTTTAAACCCACCACCGGCTTGCAGCAAGTGGTCGTTTAGTTTTCCATGTCATGTCAATGTCGCGTATACTTCAAATCCACCAGGACTGTTTCCAACAACCATCCTTCGGGCGGAAATTCCATCGCCGGCTTAAGTGTCATTAGAGGATTCTGGTCAGACAGCTGTTTTTTCACATAGAGCAGATAGCAGTCTTCTTTGACCGGGATTACATGGGAGCGGTTAGTCAGAAGCGGCAGTTGCGCCGAAACGATTTGAAAAAAATCCCCTCTGCGGTTGTACTGGTTGTAGGTGCCGTTCGGATTTTTGATATACCGGTGCAGGGTGACCAGATCAACATAAATATCTTGGGTTGCAATTTTGCGTCCGGGTGTCTGAACGGTTTTTTTTTCCATATCAGTCCCCCATGCTGGAAACGCCACAAAAAAAATGATTGCCGTCATCGACAGAAATACTGATTTTTTCAAAATGCCTCCTATCCCTTTTTGAATTTATGAACAAAGTCTTTCTGGTAAAATTCAGTTTAAAACGTTAGAAAGTTACATAATGAATATCAGAGTTTGAATTACATATTAGTTACAAATTATCAGAAAATAATCGCATTTTTTCAGGATATAAAGAATATTCAAATCATCCATTGAATATTTGAGACATATCCATTAACTTTTCAGTAACAGATATTCTCCACAGGAATGTTTTGGAGACCAGGGACTGAAAATTTGTACAGGTACAGGAAGACAATGGTATAAAAAGAAATTTCACCGGACAATGTATTTTGAAATTGACCCAGCAGCCCGACGCTTGTGTGTGTTACCAAATTTCACCTGAAATAATCAAACCTTCATTCAGGAGTTTTTCATATGACTGCCCGATTCCGGCCAAAGATAACACTTGCTGAAACAAAGGTGGACTGGCACCATCCCACACATATCCGGTTCGGACCCGGCCGGATAAAGGAACTGCCGGGGGTGTGCTGGCACTTAGGGATATCAGCGCCCCTGATTGTCACGGACCACGGGGTGTCCAGACTGCCGTTTGTGAAAGCCATTATCCGGTTGAACAGCACTGAAAGTATTTTCACTGCCGTGTTTTCAGATATCTTTTCCGAGCCTGATTTTGACACGGTGAAAAAAGGGGCGGAAGCCTTAAGAAAAGGAAACCATGACGGCATTATCGCCATCGGCGGCGGCAGTGCCCTTGATGCAGCCAAAGCCATCTGCCTTGCTGCGGCCGCCGGTCCGTCACGCATATGGGAGTTCACCTCGGGCAGACCTTGTCATGCGCTCATACACAAGGCACTTATTCCCATTATTGCCGTTCCCACCACTGCCGGTACCGGATCTGAAGTGGATGCCAATGCCGTGATCAAAGATACCATATCCAGCCGGAAAATCAGTATTTTTCATCCAGAACTAATGCCCAAAGTGGTGATTGCCGATCCGGAGCTGACCCGCCGGCTCATTCCCTTTCTCACGGCGGC
>JAABSK010000322.1 GCA_011390435.1 Desulfobacteraceae bacterium
AACCTGTGCTAAAGATAGAATGATGTTTTTTTTACTCAATACTATCCGGTTTTACCAGGATCATTGAATGGCTGAGCGTATTATGACACAAGTTTTTGCACATCGGCGGCGGATCATCGCGTTCTGGATGATCCTCTGCTTTGGTGTGTCATATCTGCCGGTTACCAATTCCTGGTACCTGTCCATGAAAGGACGGGAGGATTTAACCCGGCTGGTAACCTCCATGGTCCGGGTTAAAATTGATGTGGACCAGAAAATACCTGCCGGAGAGTTTCATCAGACCATGGACAAGATGTTCACGGAACTCAAAATCGCAACCGGCAAGGTGAAAATAGAGAATACGCCTGAAAAGGGCAAGGTTCTGCTTGTTGAAATTGTTCCGGAGTTTGCCCTGCAGCCCGGCCTGTTCAGGCTGTGTGTGGATCAAAAACGATTATACAGCGTGTCTGATCAAGATCAGACCCACCCATCAATTTTTCTCACAATTGATACCCCTCCTCCTGAAAACAGATTTGTCAGCGTGTAACAGAGCTGTTTTTTATTTAAAGTGTGTTTTTGGTGAAACAGGATGGTTTTATGAAGTGGTTGAAAGCAAATGTGCTCATGCTTTTTGGCATGGCACTGATCTGTCTGTCAGGACAGTGGAATATCATCAGCGCCCAGACAATTGTTTATTCAGATGAGCGATTGTCTGTGCATGCAGACAACGAACCCCTGATTCCTGTGCTGGAAAAAATTGCCAGGGAAGCCAATATCCTTGTTTTTATTTCCAGGGATTTTACGCCGGGGATGCTGAAGATCAAGCTGGATGCCCAGCCTTTGGAAAAAGCGCTGGACAGGATTTTAAAAGGCTTGAATGTTGTAAAAGTCTATCATGAGTCCTCAGGAAAACCCCGCTTGACTGCAGTGAAAATTTACCCCAAAGGTAAATTTTCCGGGCCATTGGATGTGGTGATACAGGCCACAGTTCCAGAGCCGGGAGTTGCTTTTTCAGGCACCGGTAAATATCCGTCGCTCCGCACGGATGTGCTGCAGCCGCAAGGATATGTCCAGACAGTTGAATATGATGCGCTGGTGCCGTCGGCCATGGAATTTGAAAGGCGGGAAGCAGATGCCTGGCAGGAAATTCAGACACTGAAAAACCAGATGAATGATGAAGTTGATGAAACCAAAAACGAGGTTCTTTCCCTTGCCCTGCTGGATAAATATGAAGCATTTGAAAAGATGCAGACCAGCCATATCAACACATTGGAAAAAATGCACCGAATGGAGCATTTCATGGAAAGCCGGGCAAACAAAGAAGACAAACAAAAATAATGAGGGATGATAAATGAGAATCGTGAATAAAATTTTTATTTTCTGGTTGGTTCTGCTGATAGGCGCAGGATTGGGGCAGACAGCATTTGCTGCCAAGACCCTGAGCCTGAGCAAAGATGTCTCGATAACCAATATCGGAGATGCTGCCGCCAGAACCGCCATACTGGATATTACGCTGGACGGAGCCCATGATGTCAATGGCCTTGTGTTTACCTTGACATACAATCCAGCAGTTTTTACATTTGACGGCCTTTTAAAGGGGGATATGGAGATCGATGACGGATCAACCTATGATGCGAACAATCCACCATCTTCTGCAACCATTGCCTCTACATTGTATTATCAGGTAAACAATAAGGCAGATAAGGGGATCGTACTGATTGCTGCTGCTGCTGCCAATTTTTTTACAACCAGTTCCACTGAAGTGTTTACTGCATTCAAGGCCAAATTCCAGGCAAAAGAGGGGATGGGCAGCGGTAATTACACCATTGGTATCCAGAAAACCATTATCGGCCCTGAAACAGCAGCCAATGCCGGGTACAGTGTGCCCACCCTGCTGGCGGTTGCCGCCGGTCTTGCACCAGACGCAGATCCCAAAACGGCCCAGTCCTTTGATGTGGCTTTCAGTTCAGGGTCGGTGAGAATCAGCGGTGGCGGATACAAAGTTTCAGGACCTGCCGTATACGGCAGCACGCCAGTGGAAAATATCTCCAGTGGTGTTGCCAACCTGCTGAAGGTATCAGCTGCAGGTGATTCAAAAATCAGCAGTCAGGCCATTAAAGACGGTGCATATGCATTTTCCGGAGTCTCCAATGGAACGTATAAGGTTGAAATTGTGTCAACCCGGCCGGGATTCCAGAAACAATATATCAGCAGTGCCTTTGATGTTGCCGGGGCAGATTATTCCATGGCAAAGATTACACTGGCCAAGTATGCTGCCAAATCCGGAAATCTCACCATTAACGGCACCAATACGGATCTGTCTGGTCTGAGGGTTGTGGTGAAGGACGGCAGTGGCAATGTGATTGCCAATGTGGCAGTGGATGACACCGGCAATTATGTAACACCGCCGCTGCCAGCGAGTGGATATACGATCTGGGCAGTGTATGGTGCATCAGAAGTGGAAATCACCAGCTCGCTTTCATTTAACTGGGTACTGTCTCTGGGCAGTGTTTCCGGTACGATCACAGGTCTTTGTGACGGCCAGGACGTTGAGGTGATGATCCGTTCTGAAAATGATGCCAGAATGCAAAAATCAGTTCTGGTAACCGGCGATGGTTCCGGCACAAACACCTACGCCCTTAACAACCTGTTGCCTGGCATTGATTACATCCTGTCGGTCTTTGGCGATGGTGTGGCAGCTTTCTATAATGGCACTGAAAATTTCAGCGATGCAACAGCGGTAGCGGTGACGGCAGACACGGATACTTCAGGAAAGGATTTTGCCTTTACCTGTGCAGATATCCGTTCGATTTCCGGTCAACTGACCATCGATGGAACACCCCAGGCCAATGTTACAGTGAAAGCCAATAATTTTAATTTTGAAAACTGGAAATTCGGTTCAGCTGTCACAGATGCAAATGGTGATTTTAAGATCCAAGTTGCAACTGCTGATGATTATTATGTTTATATTGAGCAGAACAATCTGAAATATTATCATAAAACAGGTGCCAGTGCAGTGACCAGCCGCGCAGATGCCACACCTGTGGATGTGTCAGCAGCATCTGTCCCTGACATTGATGTATCTGTTGTGATTCCAACGGCAAACACTGCCGGCCTGGAAGGATATGTCACCCTGAGCGAAGCAGATGGTGAACCTCTGGCAAATTATCTGGTGGTGTTACTGACGGCAGAGAATGTGCCCACTGCATTTTTCAGCCGCACAGATCAAAACGGTTATTATGCATTCAAGAACGTTCCTCCGGGAACCTATAACATTTCACTCAAACCGCCGGCACCCTATTCAGAACAGATCAATGAAGGGGTTGTGCTGGTTAATGGAACCACTGCACGTTCCGATTTTATCGTGAATCAGCACTACACCGTCACCGGGGCAGTGAAGGACATTGCAGATGGAACAACACCGGTTGCAACCGCACGGGTTGATATCCTTAAAAGTAATGGTGCAAAACTAAGGGCGCC
>JAABSK010000323.1 GCA_011390435.1 Desulfobacteraceae bacterium
GCCGACTTTCTGTCAAAAGATTCCGAGCGTTACATCGGGTATATGATTCAGCATCACCATCACCTGGCCGATTCCTGGGTCCGCATGGACCAGGCAGTGACCATGGGCGGCCCCATCCGGGAACGGTCCTCCGTGTCATCCGAAGAATGGCGGGAAGCTTTTCTGATGGGCATGTTCAACAATGCCATGGCCACGGCACCGGCTGTGGCCCAATCTATGGACCTGTCCGGGTGCAGACGTCTGCTGGACATGGGGGGCGGCCCAGGCACCTATGCCATCCATTTCTGCCTTGCCAATCCTGATCTCACGGCAGTGGTGTTTGATCTGCCCACCACCCGGCCCTTTGCAGAAAAAACCATCCAGCGGTTCGGCCTGTCGGACCGGATCCATTTTGCCGCCGGCGATTACACCACATATGACATCATGTTGACCCAGGAATTTGACGCAGCCTGGCTTTCCCATGTCCTTCACGGAGAAGGACCGGACAAGGCCGCCGAAATTGTGGCCCATGCCGCAGAAGCGCTTGTGCCCGGCGGGCAGCTGCTCATCCATGACTTCATCCTGGACGATACCCGGGACCGGCCCGAGTTTGCGGCCCTGTTTTCGTTGAACATGCTGCTGGGCACCGAATCAGGGCAGTCCTACAGTGAATCGGAAATCCGAAAAATGATGACCGCCGCCGGCCTGACAGATATCATCCGCCTGGATTACACCGGCCCCACCGAATCCGGTATTCTCAAGGGCACAAAGCCATAATTTTCCGGAAACGGTGTCAAGGTTCCGGGGCACATAGAATTTCGCCTTGACACCCATCCTCCAAAGCCTGTAAAAATGAGAGATGAAAAATGAATTTTTCGTCAACTCTGGAGAGATTGCAGTCTGTCAGGAAAATGGTATTCTCAGGGCCGAAGCGATCGGTTCCTGTGTGGTCGTTAAGGGTATGACCCGGGCTTTTACGTCGGAGGTTCAGCGCAACGGATATTATGAATGAAGATGGAAAAAAAATTGACGCTTTCGAACTATTGGATCTTATTGATATCACTGAATTAGAACGTATCAATAAATCCTTTGCTGAAGCCTGCGGTGTCGCATCCACCCTGGTGGATAAAACGGGCACGCCCATTATACCGCCGGTGAACCACAGCCGCGTATGTACCATTATTCGAAGCACACCTCTGGGAAGAGAGCGGTGTCACCGCTCCGCTCAGATACTGGCGAGCAAATCAATAGAACAGGGACGGCCTTATTCCCGTCCCTGTTATGGGATCGGTTTTGTCGATGCCAGTGCACCGATTGTTGTGAAAGGAAAACATCTTGGCAACTGGCTGATCGGTCAAGGAAACCTTTCGGATGTCACTGAAACAAGGGTTGTGGAATACGCCATGGAAATCGGTGCCGACCCGAAATTAATGCTGGAAGCTTTCAAATCTATGACAAACATGTCCAGAAAGGAGTTTGATAAAAAAGTGGAGTTTCTCTGGGTTGTCACCCAACAGCTTTGCCATCACGCCCATTTGAATTTCAAGCTGTCCAGATCCATATCTCTTCTGAAAAAGACCCAGTATGAACTTCAGCAGCATAAATTGCACCTTGAAAATACAGTAAAACAAAGAACCGCTGAACTTGAACAATCATTGGCAGAGGTAAAGCAGTTAAACGGCCTGCTGCCTATTTGCTCTCATTGCAAGAAAATTCGAGATGATAAAGGATACTGGAATCAAATTGAGAAATATATCCATGAACATTCTGACGCAAGATTCAGTCATAGTATATGCCGGGAATGTGCCAAAAAGCATTACCCTGACCTCGATCTTTATGACGATTGCATATCAGAAAGTTGACATCAGATCCCGTCATGACTGGAACTGGATACACGGGTCCCGGAAATGTTCAACACCGCACAGAAGACACAAATACAGAACCGGGAAACACGTCAGGCCCGGCGATCCAAAAAGTTCACCTGCAAATTGCTGATGTTTGCCTGCAAACAAAAGTGATTACACATTGACAACCATCCGCTATAAACCATACAAGTGAATGATGAAAAATAACTGTTTTGCCAACTCCGGAGAAGACGGCGAATGAATACCAAGACGGAAATTGAACAGCTTAAAAAGCACATCAGCGAGCTGGAGGCCCGGGCCGACCGAAACCGGCACGCACAGCGGAATTTACAGCAAATCGAATGGATGCTGGCAGGCAGGAAACCCGAACACGCTGATTACGTCCCGGATTATGGCGATCTGAGCCTGCTGAACCAGGGCGGGCTGATCCTGACCACCGTTGGCCGAAAACTGCTCGGAAACATTGCCTCGGAATACCTCGACCTGCTGGAAACCTCGGCGGCGATCTACGAGCGGGACGGCAGCTATGCCCTGGGTTTGTTCTCCTCGGGCTGGTGCCAGATGATGGATGCAGCTTCGCGCAGGTTGTGCAGCAAAGATGACAACCGGGAAGCGTTGCAGAGCGGAAAATGGCTGTGCCATGAATCCTGCTGGAAGAACGCCTCCCTGAAATCCATGGAGACGGAGCAGGCTGTGGATATTGCATGCAGCGGGGGTATCCGTCTCTACGCAGTGCCGGTCTGGGCCGGCGGCGACATTGTGGGGTCGATCAACTTCGGATATGGTGATCCGCCCACAGATGAAAACACACTTGGCGTGCTTTCCAGGCAATTCAAAGTGCCGCTGGCAGATTTGCGCAGGCAGGCCCGGGCCTATGCCAGCAGACCGCCGTTCGTGATCGATTACGCCAAAACCCGCCTGGAAAAGGCCGCCGCATACCTGGGGGCCATCATCGAGCGTGAGCAATCCATCCAGGCCTTGCGCGCCGGCGAACAGCAACTGCTGGCCGCAAATCAGCAGCTGACAGCCACTGAAGAACAGCAGCGCGAGAGCGAATCAAGGTATCGCGCACTGTTCGAAAACATGGCGGCGGCCAGTTGCATGGATGAAATTGTTTACGAGAACGGCCGGGCAGTGGATTACCGGATAATAGATGTCAATCCGGCCTATGAACGCATCACGGGAATCCGGCGCCAGGATGCTGTCGGATCTCTGGCTTCAGTGCTTTACGGCCTTGGACAGGCCCCTTTTCTCGATGTTCACAGCAGGGTTGCCGAAACAGGTGAACCCGCGGAATTCGAGACCTGGTTTGAACCCATTCAGAAACACCTGCATATCACCGTGGGCCGACCCAAGCCGGGCTTTTTTTCAACGGTGTTTACCGACATCAGCGAGCGAAAGAAGGCGGAAGAGCAAATCCGGGACAACGAAACCCGCCTGCAGAGTCTGATACGCATCCTCCAGCATCAATCTTCGAGCGTGCAGGGGTTTCTGGATTACGCCCTGGACGAGGCCATCCAGCTGACGGAAAGCAGGCTCGGATACATCTATTTTTACAATGAAAAAAACCGGGAATTCACCCTCAACACCTGGTCCAAAGGGGTCATGGAAGTGT
>JAABSK010000324.1 GCA_011390435.1 Desulfobacteraceae bacterium
ATCATCGGCACCCCGCCCAATGCCATCGTATATGCCAGCGGATATCTGGAGCCCAAAGATTACCTGCGTGTGGGTATTCCCATGTTTTTTATCGCCAATGTGGTGCTGCTGCTTTTTACCGGCATTTACTGGAGTTTCAGGGGGTTTGGCACCTTGCCAGGATTCTGATTTAGAGACTGAAAGGAGAGAAACATCATGCAAAAAAAAGAGAGTTCAAGCCCGGAAAAACCTTTCAGGCTAACAGACGGCAAACTGTATTTCACCAGGGAAACCGAACGCCGGATCTTTTTCTTCATGACGCTGATCATGCTGGTATCCGGTGCCATTATAAAGCTGTTATAAAAAAGATGATACCAATGATGAGCCTGCGGATGAAAATCAAGCAAGGGGCGATGTGATGATTACAGCAACAATAGCTGCTGGCCGGTTTTTTGCCTATACCTTGATTCAGCTGTTGATCGAACCAGGCCTGTTTTTCAGGGAACTGCCGGCAAAAACACGCTTGCGCCGGGCAGTGGAATTCATGGGAATCTGCTGCACGTTCTATACCCTTGCAAGCCTGTTGACAGGAGCATATTCACAACCGGTCATGACCATGGCCCCCATATTTTTCGCAAACGCAGCTGGCTTGGTCCTGATCTCATCCGTCCTGGGATATATGACCATGGTGATGATCGCCGGGAAAAAAGCCCCGTTTGCCACTGTGTTCAGCATTTACGCTTTTTCATCAGGTGTGACGCTTTTTCTGGGCTGGCTGCCGTTTCTGGTCTGGATCACCGAACCGTGGAAATGGTGGCTCGTATACACCGGGCTGAAAAATACCTGTAACCTGTCGTGGAAAAAATCGATGGTCATTGTCGCACTTTCCACAATCGTGTTGTTTTTTCTGGTGTATTCAACATTTCTGGCATTTGTAAAATATTAATCGTACAAGGAGAACATACCAATGACCAATCAGATAAAAGTATTAATGGTGGATGATGAAAAACGATTCAGAGAAACCACCCGTAAAATTCTGGAGAAAAAGGGGTTTGATGTCTTTTTGGCGGAAAATGGCGCCCAGGCTCTGGAAAAAATCGAACAGAACCCGGATGTCGTAATCCTGGACATCAAGATGCCGGGTATGGACGGGCATGAGACATTGACCCAGATCAAACAAATCAAACCAAACCTGCCGGTAATTATGCTCACAGGCCATGGTGCCAGACCATCAGCCAGGGAAGCACTGGTGGAAGGCGCATTTGATTATCTGAGCAAACCCTGTGACATCGGGTTGCTGTCAGCCAAAATAAAGGAAGCCTATCATCTGAACGACAAGCTGCCGGCCCACAAGGAACGGCAGATAACCGAAGTGATGATCCCGATTTCAGAATATACAACCATTCCTGAAACCCAGACCATTGAGGATGCGATTCTGGCGCTCAGAACATCTTTTGATACCAAGATGGCTACGGATCATCTGATGGAAACCGGGCACCGATCGATCCTGATCGCGGATAAATCCGGACGGATCAAAGGCATCTTAACCATACGGGATCTGCTGGAAATGCTCATGCCCCCTTACCTGACAGCTCCCAAACCATTTTTGGCAGACAGCATTGAATATTCTCCCATGTTCTGGGCCGGGATGTTCACTCAAGGGATCAAGACGATAAAGAAGAAAAATATCACGGAAGCCATGTCGCAATTGCCAGCCTTTATCGATGGCAATGCCAACCTCATGGAAGCAGCCTATCTCATGCTGCATCGCAACGAACGGCGCCTGCTGGTAACGCTGGCAGGAAAAACCGTGGGGATTATCCGTGAGCAGGATCTGTTTTTTGAAATGGAAAAAATACTGAAATATTAATCATCAGGAAGTTTGAAAAAAATCCTGATACCAGAGTACCCTGTTACTCCGGTATCAGGATTCACAGCAAGCCAACAGATATTTTGACTGATGGTACTCCTGAAGTCATCCTCCTGAAATGGGCCAGAAAATGCTGACCGTATCCCCCTCCTGAAGCGGGCGGCTGCCATGGCTTTTTTCATAATTCACCGTAACAATCAGAAACGGTCGCAGCAGAGCCGGAATCTTCAATTTCCGGAAAACATCCCGCAGGACCGCTCCTTCGGACAGTTCCAGAAACCCTTCTGCACTCAAGCCTGAATGGTCGCAGAAAGGCGGCGCGTAGACCGCAACCCTCATCCGTCCCTGCCCATGGCAATCGCGTCCAGGGGACAGGCACGGGCGCAGAGGGCGCAGCCCGTACAGTCCGACGGTCGTATCAGAGCGGGATATGCCTTGCAGCCGCTGCCCCGGTCAATTTTTATTTCTTCAAGGCAGCTGACAGGACATTCAATGATGCAGACCCGGCAGGCCATGCAGCCGGAGATGTCAACTGTAGGTTTTTTATTCCCCATGGGGCACCTCCCTGTCAAGCAGCACATCCAGTTCAAGCGCCCTTACTGTCTCGTCTGTGGGATAACCGGTTGTGCCATCCCATCCCCACGCTTTCCAGTAAAGCGGAACCATCCCTTTCATATCCAGCCGGAGTCCTTTGTTATGACCGGATTTCAGCGGTGGATGCCCTGCTGCTCTTTTGTGCAGGCTGAAGTCCGCCATATTGATTCCATGTTTTTGATTGAAAAGCTGCCTGAGCGTCTGCATTCTCCGGCCGATCTCCATATAGTCATCCGGGGTTTTTGCCCAGCCGGCTGCCCGGTTCAGGTAATCAAAAATCCTGAAATGCCGAACCCCTGTCAACATGGCGTAATAGCAGGCACCGGAACCATCGATCACCATTTTGAAACTGGTGTAGGCCCGGTTTTTGAGCGCCTCTGATTCAGTGGCATGATACTCGTCCTTTTTCAGGTGTTTTTTAAAGGGAGGCAGCCAGGAAACATATTTCCAGAGTTCCGATGTTGAATAGTACAAACCGCCGCTGGTCGTATGACGTCCCGGGGTTGGGTCAGCACTGTAAGTGGTTCCCAGCATGGGATCGATCTTGGGGTCATGCATGGGCAGCTCCTGCCCTCCGGCATGCACCGCATATACGTCCGCACCCTTTCCAATCCGCTCGGCCGCAGCTTTTACACCGTCTGACAGCAGCGCACCGATACCCGCCTCTCCTGCGGCAATCTTTTCAACCAGCCGGATGATATCATGATGGTTTCCCCATTTGAGTTCCAGCCCGTCTGTATCAGATTTTGTGAGCAGCCCATTTTCATAGCATTCAATGGCGAACGCAACGGTTCCGCCCACAGAGATGGTATCCATTCCCGCCCGGTTCAGCAGTTCATTGATATAAAAAATCGAGTCGCTGTCCTTGTTCATAATAAGACCGCCAAAAGCCATGGCTGTTTCATATTCCGGTTTATGGGTCTGGCTGAAACGGCCGCCTTTGATATCCTTGATCCGGCAGATTCCTCCGCAACCGATGACACAGCTGTA